>JALQTL010000205.1 GCA_023260935.1 Paracoccaceae bacterium | reverse complement strand
GGCAATGCGCGCGGGGTGGTGCAGTGGCACGACGCAAGACCCAGCCCGCACGGCGATGTTGCGGGTGATGGCGGCCACCGCCGCCCCCGTCACCGAAGGGTTGGGGTAGGGGCCGCCAAAGGCGTGGAAATGACGCTCTGGTGTCCAGACCGCGCAGAAGCCGTGGGTATCGGCGAATTTCGCGCCTTCCAGCAGAAGTTCGTATTTCTTCGGGCCCGCGCCATCGTCATTGCCCCAGTAATAGATGGAAAAATCCATCTTCTGCGCCGAAGAGATGCGCCCCGAGGAGACGAGGGCCCGGTTTTCATCCGAGGAGATGACCACCTTGAAGCCGCGCGCCAGTGTCCAGAACAGTTCCAGCACCGAAATGTCGAAGGACATCGAGGTGACGGCCAGCCAGACCCCGGGTTCCGGCCCGATGCGCTGGTCCATGCCGGTGAAGAAGTTGATGACATTGCGGTGTTCGACCATCACACCCTTGGGCCGCCCGGTCGATCCGCTGGTGTAGATCACATAGGCCAGATCGGCCGGGGTGGCGCCGCTGTCGGGGTTGGTGGCCGGGGCCGTGGCCAACCGGCCATCCGTATCAAGGCAAAGTGTCGCCACGCCACCGGGCAGGCCGGCCTCCAGCGCCGATTGCGTTACGATCACCGGGCAACGGCTGTCTTCTATGAACAGCGCGGTGCGGTCGGCGGGATAGGCCGGGTCCATGGGCACATAGGCCCCGCCCGCCTTCAGGATGGCCAGCGCCCCCACCAGCATGTCAAGGCTGCGGCGGGTATGCAGGCCCACCAGCGTGCCGGGGCCCACGCCCATGGCGCGCAGAACATGGGCCGCGCGGTTGGCCCTGTCGTTCAGGACGCTATAGGTCAGGGTCTTGCCTTCAAAGCTGACCGCCTCGGCATCCGGGCTGCGGGCGGCTTGCGCCTCGAAGGCCGTGTGCAGGCACAGGTCTGCATTGCGCGGGGCAAGGGTCTGGTTCGGGGCGTGCAGAACTGCCGCTGCCTCGTCCGGCAAAAGGGCCGAGACATCGGCCAGCCGGGCCGAAGCGGGCAGGCCTGCCAGCAGCCCCGCCACATGGGCGATGCGTCGGGCCAGCAGGTCCGCCTGCGCGGGATCGATGCGTGAGCGGTCGGCCAGAATGCCGGCGGGGGTAAGGGTCAGCGCAGCCCCGGGCAACGGCGCTCCCGCCGATACCGCGCATTGCGGCAGGGGCAGGGCTGCCAGCGCCGTATCGCGTGTCATCAGATCCAGCGGCCAGCCAGTGCCATGGCGTGCCTTTTCCAGCGTGTCTGATACCAGCACCCGAAGGTCGCCCAAGGTGGCATCGGCAGGGATTGTCAGGGGCAGCCAGCCACTTGCAAAGCCTTCCAGCCGTTCCGCCGTGGCCACGGCAAGCCCGGCAAGGTCTTGGGCGGAAATGCGGGCCAGAGCCAGCACCGAAAGGACAAGCCCGGCCTGACCTTCGGCCGCGGGCGAAATGGCCAGCGGGTGCAGGCTGACGGCGGCCTTTGTCGGCGCGGTAATTCCGGCAAGGGCAATGGGGTGCAGCTTGGCCAGCCCCTTGCGCAGGCGGGGTTCATCCGGGGCCATTGCCGCCAGCGCCCCTGTCAGGGCGGCCTTGCGTGCGGCATCGGGAGGCAGGATTCGGGCCCCG
The DNA here is from genome assembly GCA_023260935.1 of Paracoccaceae bacterium. Classification (GTDB taxonomy): domain Bacteria; phylum Pseudomonadota; class Alphaproteobacteria; order Rhodobacterales; family Rhodobacteraceae; genus Pseudotabrizicola. Next base: position 16,609 of record JALQTL010000205.1, on the reverse strand, counting down.
GAAAGCTGCGCCGGGCTGACCGGCAAGCCCTTTGACTGACAGGTCATCCGCGCTAGGCGCACCGCGCCTTCGCCGCAAGCCACCAGAAGGCCCTCCTCTCCGGCGGAAAGGATGGTGCCGGGTTGCGCATTGCCTGCCGCTTCATCGGCCGTGCCGATGTTGAACACCCCGGCGTCTGTGATGATCTTGGCGGTGGTCAGCGGGTTCCAGTAGCGGCCATGATCCAGCGCCCGCACAAAGGCGGCCACCGCGCTGGCGGGAGTGGAAAAATCGATCACGCCGAAGGTCGGGGGGCGCATCGCCCGGGTAAAGACCCGCCGCCCGGTAGCCGGTTGCGGCTGGGGGCGTGGCCCGTTTTCCAGCTGTGCCATGACGGCGGGAAAGCTTTCCATCGCCGCCTCATAGCAGCGGGTGTTCAGCGTCAGCGCGGTTTCTGCGGGGGCCAAGGGGAACAGGCGTTGTTCCAGAATATCGCCCTCGTCCACGCCGGGGGTGATCATGTGCCAGGTGATGCCGTGCTGGCGCTCGCCGTTCAGAAGTGCCCAGACCGGCGCGTTCAGCCCGGCATAGCCGGGCAGGGGCGCATCGTGAAAGTTCACCCCGCCATGGCGTGCCAAAGACAACACTGCTTCGGGGATCAGCGAAAGATAGGCGACTGAAAGCACCCAGTCGACTGGCATGCCCTGCAACCGGCCGGCAAGATCGGGACCGGGTTCTTCGACCCGCAGGCGCGCGGCCTCGGCCCATTGGCGCAGGTCTGCGTTGCGGGTGATGACAGCGGCGATCTTGTGTCCGCGGTCCAGCCACATTGCGCCGCACTGGCGGGTCAGGGATTCATTGCCGAACAAAAGGGCAGTCAAACCTGTCATGTCACATGCTCCTGCCCGCAGGCGGGGCGGCCACGCTGCGGGTGATCAAATCAAGTGTCGTCGCGGGCCGGGTGCGGATCGGACGAAAAATTTTTCCAACCGCATGCGCGGCCATATCCCGAAGGTAATGTGGCGGGTCGATGACATCCTTGCTCTGGATCAAGGCCCGCATCCGCCAGATCAGCCCGCCGGTCAGATGGGCCAGCGTGGCGGCAAGGGCGGTAGCGGTGCCGTGGTTCTTGGCAAAGTAGTGATGCCGCGAATCCAGCCAGAAGCCGGGAATGCGCCGCCACGTCTTCATGCCGGTACTGGCCGAGCCGATGTGCATGACCCGGCTTTCCATCACATAATCCGTGGTCCAGCCCGCCCGCGCGGCCCGCAGGCACAGGTCCGTTTCCTCGAAATACAGAAAGAACGTTTCGTCAAAGAGGCCGATCTGTTCCAGCACCTCGCGCCGGGCCATCAGGCTGGCGCCGGCCAGCCAGTCGACGCTTTGCGAAGCTGCCGGCATCGGCATGGCCACGATCCAGCGTTTCAGCAGGCGCGAAACCGGCCCAAGGCGCGCGGCCTGCTCCAACTCTCCCGCGACCGAGGGGAAGCGGAAGGCGGTCAGGTGCGGTTCTCCGTCCGGGCCATGGATCAGGCTGCCGGCGAAACCTGCCCCGGGGTGCGCGTCCAGATGGTCGCGCAGGCGCCGGATGGCGTCTTCGGACGGGAAGGCATCGGAATTCAGCAGGAAATAGTAATCGGGGGCGGTGCCATCGGGCAGGCCCGCCCGCATGCCGAAATTATTGCCAGCGCCAAAGCCGCCGTTATGCCCGGATTGAACCACGCGCACCGGCGGGGTGGCCTTGTCCCAGCCGTTTTCGGCCACGGCTTTCGACATCACCTCGAAACTGCCATCGCCGGAATCGTTGTCGACGATGATGATGGCGCCCTCGACCCCGGCCATGGCGACCCGTGCGGCGCTGGCCGATTGCAGCGTCATCTCGGGCGTGCGCCAGTTCAGGATGACGGTCAGAACGCTTGCCATCCCGTCACTCCGCCGCGGCAGCAAAGCCGCTGTCCTGAGGTTCCGGCCGTTCAATCCGTTCCAACGCCTGTTTCATCCGGGCGGCCAGCACCCGTACATTGGGTTCCAGCACCATGCTGTCATGGTCGCCCGGTACCTCGACCACCTCCAGCGCCGGGGCGAATTGCGAAAGATCGTTATCGGCAAAGACGAATTCACGCGCGGTGCTGACCCAGCGGCCGCCACTGACCTGCCATTTGCGATCCAGCGGCGGGCGGTAAAGCACCGTGGCCCCCTGCCGCGGGGTCATGCGGTAGGCGGGAAGCGCATCGCGGAAGGCGGCTTCGATGGCGGCGTTGTGAAACTGCGCTTCGCCGGTTTCGGGGGCCCTGCCAAGGCTTGCCTTGTACGCCTGCTTTTCGCGCCACCAGCGCGACAGGAACGCCGGCCCTTCTGCACGCAACTCGGCCATGCGGATCATCAGCTTGTCGGCCTTGGAAAGGCCGGGCCGCATCGGAATGGGCGTATCCAGCAGGATGACCAGCGGCACCTCTTCGCCCGCGGCTTCCAATTGCCGGGCGATTTCCCATGCGATCAGGCCGCCGCCCGAAAAGCCGCCCAGCAGATAGGGGCCCTTTGGCTGCACCTGCCGCATTTCGGTGATGTAGTCGCTTGCGGCATCGGGGAAACTGCGGTGGGGTTCGGCATCGCCGTAAAGTCCGCGGGCCTGAAGGCCATAGAACGGGCGATCCCCGCCCAGAAGCTGTGCCAGATGCCGCAGGTTCAGCACATTGCCGAACATCCCCGCCACAAGGAAGAACGGCGGCTTGCTGCCCCCTTCGCCCCGGTGCATCGGCACCAGATGGGTAAAGCGGCGTTGCACGGCGGGGGCAGGGGCTTGCTCGGAAGTCTGAGTTCTGCCGTCGGGCAGGCCCACCTGTGCGATGATCAGATCGGCGCAGGCGGCAATTGTCGGCGCCTCGAACAGGATCGAGATCGGGAAATCCACCCGATAAGCCTTTTTCACCATGGCGAACAGCCGGACGGCGATCAGCGAATGGCCACCCAGATCAAAGAAGCTGTCGTCGACCCCTACCTTCGTCACCCCCAGCAATTCCTGCCAGAAGCCCACCAGGGTGCGGTCCACGTCATTGCGCGGCTCGGCATAGGCGGACTCGAGATCGGGGCGTTCGAACCCGGCGCTTTCCGCCCGGCCCTGCGGCACGGCGCGGGTCTGGTCCACCAGCGCCGGCAGATCCAGCGACGAGACGATGATCTGCGGTTCCGTGCGGGCAAGGGCAAGGGCGAAGGCCCGCGCCCCTTCGGCCGGGCGGATGCCTTGGTGAAAGGCATGCAGCAGGCGTTCTTCGGCGGGCGATGCGGGCTTGGCCGCGCCATCATCGAATTCCAGTGCCCGCGGATCGGGGGGCGCAAAGGATAGGCCGCCCTCCAGCTTGCGGATGGTGAAGCCACTGATTTCCACGCAAACGCGACCTTCGGGGGTGGCAAGGGTCACGTCGAAGACGGCAGTGGCACGGCTGGCGGTATTCGGGGCGGCGTTTCGCACATGGCTGACGATCCGGCCCGGCAGGGGGGCAAAGACCCGGACCCGGGCATAGGAAACCGGCACCCAAAGGTGGTCGGGGGTATAGCCTTCGATCAGGTCCATCGCCCAGCCGGTGGCGATGTCCAGCAGCGCGGGGTGCAGAAGCCAGCCCCCCGCCGGTTGCCCCGCCTGCGCAGCCGGCAGCGCCAGTTCGGCCAGCCCTTCGCCTGCACCAAGGCGCCGGCGGTTCAGCACGCGCCATTCGGGGCCGAAGTCCAGATGCCGTTCCTGCGCCGTGGGCAGGCCCTGACCGGCCTCGTCCGTTGCCATCCGGGTAGCGATGGCGGAAAGGTCGATTGCGCCCGCCTCTGCCTTCAGGGGCAAAAGCCGGGCCGAGGCGTGCAGCACCCAGCCCATCCGCCCGCGTGCGGGCACGGCGGAATGAAGATCGAAGGCATAGCCTTCGTCACTGCGCGTAAGGCGGGCGCGCACCTGGCGGCGGTCATCATCGGCAATGTCCAGCGCGCGGAAGAATGTCAGGTCACGCACTTCGAACGCCTGCCCTTCGCCCTGTGCGGCCATCGCCTCGGCCATGATCTCCAGATAGGCGGTGCCGGGGATCAGCGCGGTGCCGTCCTTTGTGCGGTGTCCATCCAGAACCCAGCGGTCACGGGCATAGCTGGCGGTGAAAATGCGGTTGCCCTGACGGTCGAACCCGGCATCGTCCAGCATCGGCGCGCTGATCGGCACGCGCGGGCTTTCCGGGCGGCCTGTCCTGTCGGCCAAAGCCTCGGCCGCCATGCCAACGCCCTGCCAGATGCCCCAGTTCAGCGCCATCACGCGCGTCTTGCCCCCCGCCCGGTGGCGGGCATAGGCGTTGAGGTATTCATTCGCGGCCACATAGTCGATCTGCCCCGCCGGACCGGTGACGGTAGAGGTCGAGGAAAACAGAACCAGCAGCGCAATGCTGCCATCGGGAAACAGGCGTTCCAAGATCTGCGTGCCGTGCAGCTTGGGGGCCAGAACGTCCTCGACCTCGGCGCTGGTCTTGGTCAGGATCGGGCCATCGTCGACAATGCCGGCGGCGTGGATCACGCTGTGCACCGGGCCAAAGCGCGCCTCGCCCGCGGCCTTGGCGGCCTGCATGTCATCAAGATTGGCCACATCGGCCGTGGCCAGCGTGACGCTGCCGCCCAAAGCTTCCAGCCGTTGCAGAGCAAGGATGCGGCGGGCGACCGGGTCATCCGGGCCGGCATTGGCCAGAACCCCCGCCCAAAGCGCCCGGTCGGGAAGGGGGCGGCGGGCAATCAGCGTGATCTTCACGCCAAAGCGGCGGATCAGGTCTTCGGCGATGGTCAGCCCGATGCCGCCAAAGCCACCGGTGATCAGCACATGCGCGCCATGGGGCAGGTCAAGTTCCGCGCCGTCAAGCGGCACCTGCTTCAGCCCCAGTTCAAAGCGTCGCTCTCCACGAAGGGCTGCCACCGCCTCGCCTTCCGCCATGGCATCTTCCAGCAGGGCGTCGGCCAAGGATGCGGCATCCTTTGGCAAGACAAGATCCACCAGCCGGGCCGAAACCCCGGGCAATTCGCGCGGGATCACGCGCACTGGCCCCAGCGCCATGGCTTTTTCGGGATAGGTCAGCGGTTCGCCCTTTACCTGTGCAGCGCCGGTTGTGGCCACGGTCAGGTACAGCGGGCGGGGCAGGTTTTCCTCGGCCACCGCCTGCGCGAGGAACATCAGCGCATAGAAGCCGTGTTCGATATTGCGGTGCAGGAAGCTTGATCCGGGGCGGAAGGTTTCGGCCCGCGTGACCAGCCACAGATGCAGGATGCGCGAAGGCACGCGGCCCCGCAGCACCAGATCGCGGATCAGCAGGTCATAGCCTTCGCGCCCGCGTTCGGGGGCCAGCACATAGCCACCCTCGCCTTCGCGCGCGAAAGCATCGCCCGGCCGCACGGTAATGACACCATGGCCCGCTGCGCGCAGCCTCTCGGCCACGGCCTGCCCCAAACCTTCGGCATCGATGAAGATCAGCCAGGTTTCGGGCGGCATCTCGGCCAGATCGTCGATATCGACACCGGCAGAGCGGGGTCGCCACTGCGGTTTCCAGCCCCAGCCGGCCAGATCGTCGATCCGCGCCGGAAGCGCCGCCGCCTCGACCGCGGGCGAGGATGCGGGGGCGATGAAATAGGGTTTCTTCTGGAAGGCATAGGTGGGCAGCGGCACGCGGTTGCGCCGCGCCTCGCCCCAGATCGGCAGCCAGTCCACGGGCACGCCACAAGCCCAGAGGCGGGCGATGGTGGCCATGTGCCAGGCGTCGTCAGCGATTTTCTGTTCGGGGTGGCGCAGCGCGGGAATGACCTGCCCCATGGCCACGCCATTGGCCTGCGCCAGCGACGAAAGCGCGCGGCCCGGACCCATTTCCATGAACACCCGCCCCGGCGTTGCCGCCAGCGTGGTCATGCAGGCCTGAAAGTTTACCGTGTTGCGCAGATGGGCCACCCAGTAATCCGCGCTGGTGGCCTGTTCAGCGGTCAGCGGCTGACCTGTGGTGTTGGAAATGACGGGGATCTGCGGCGGGTTAAGCCGGATCGCGCGAAGGTAATCGCCAAAGCGGCCAAGGATGGGTTCCAGCATCCGCGAATGGGCGGCGATATCAATGGCGATGCGCTGGGTTTCGATGCCGTCCTGCGCCAGCCTTTCGGCCAGCGACTTCAGCGCTGCATCCGGGCCCGACACCACGCACAGACCCGGGGCATTGACGGATGCCATGTCATGATCAGGGCCCAGATAGGGGCGCAGATCTTCTGCCGACAGCGGCACCGAAAGCATGCCGCCCGGGGGCACGGTATCAAACAGGGTGCCGCGCAGATGCACAAGCCCGATGCAATCCTCAAAGCTCATCACCCCGGCCAGGGCGGCGGCGGTGTTTTCGCCCATGGAATGCCCGACCAGTGCCGCAGGCTGCACGCCCCAGCTGATGAAAAGCTGGGCCAGCGCATATTCCGTGATCATGATCAGCGGCAACTGGACCGAAGGCTTTTTCAAGGCCTCGTTCGCCGCCGCCTCTGCCCCCGGCGCGGGCAGCCAGAGGGCGCGGATGTTGTAATCCAGCTTGGGTTCCAGCACGGCAAGGCCGCGGTCCATCCAGTCGGCAAAGACGGGTTCGGTTTCATAAAGATCGCGCGCCATGCCGGCGAATTGCGCGCCCCCTCCGGGGAACATGAACACCACCTCGGGGTCGTCGCCCAGCCAGTCATGGTTGAAGACGCGGCGCGGATCGGCGCCTTCCAGCAGGCTTGCGGCCTCGTCATGGGTTTCGGCCACCAGCACGCGGCGCTTTTCAAAACTGCGGCGCCCTTCCTTCAGCGTCCAGGCCACATCGGCAAGGGGCTGGTCGGGGTGGGCGCGCAGATGCGATGCCAGCCGTGCCGCCTGTGCGTCCAGCGCGGTTCTTGACCGGGCCGAAAGGAGGATGGGCTGGAACGGCCAGTCTGACGGTTCAGACGCCGCCCGGGCCGGGGCTTCCTGCAAGACCACATGGGCATTGGTGCCCCCCACGCCCAGCGAGTTCACGCCCGCCCGTCGCGGCCCGTCGCTGGCCCAGTCGACCAGCCGGTCATTGACCCGGAAGGGCGAGGTTTCGAAATCGATCGCTGGGTTGGGCTTTTCAAAGCCCAGCGACGGGGCAAGCTGGCGGTGGTGCAGGGACAGCGCCACCTTGATCAGGCTGGCCACCCCGGCCGCCGTATCCAGATGGCCGATATTCGTCTTCACGCTGCCGATGCGGCAAAAGCCCGTCGCATCCGTGGTTTCGCGAAAGGCGGCAGTCAGGGCGGCCACCTCGATCGGGTCGCCCAGATAGGTGCCGGTGCCATGGCATTCGACGTAAGTGACCTGATCGCCCGTCACCCCGGCAATCGCCTGTGCCTCGGCCACGCAGGCGGCCTGCCCATCCACCGACGGGGCAAGATAGCCCGCCTTTGCCGCGCCGTCGTTGTTGACGGCCGACCCCTTGAGGATGGCCCAGATGTGATCGCCGTCACGGATCGCATCCGCGGCGCGGCGCAGCACGACGCAGCCCGCGCCAGACCCGAAGACGGTGCCCTGCGCGCGGTGGTCAAAGGCGTGGCAGTGCCCGTCGGGCGACAGGATTTCACCCTCTTCGTGCAGATAGCCCCGGCCATGCGGCAATTCGATGGTGACCCCGCCCGCCAGTGCCATGTCACATTCGCCATTCAGCAGCGATTGTGCGGCGTAATGCACCGCGACAAGCGAGGTGGAACAGGCCGTCTGCACGTTGATCGATGGGCCCTTCAGATCAAGGATATGGCTGACGCGGGTGGCCAGAAAATCCTTGTCATTGCCGGTGTGGCGCAAGAGGAACATGCCGGTCTGGTCCACCAGATCGCGGTTCGAGCATATGTTGAAATAGAAATAGCTGCCCATGCCGCAGCCTGCCCAGACGCCGATGCGCCCGGCAAAGCGTTCGGGTGGGTGGCCGGCATCTTCCAGCGCTTCCCATGCCACTTCCAGAAAATGCCGGTGCTGCGGATCAAGGATTGCGGCTTCCTTGGGCGAAAACCCGAAGAAGTCGGCATCAAAGCCTTCGAACCCGTCCAGCGGGGCGGCAGACGGTACATAGTTCGGCCGGGCCATCCGTGCGGCAGATTCCCCTGCGGCGCGCAGGTCTTCCTCCGTCAGGTGGCGGATCGATTCAATGCCGTTGCGCAGATTTTCCCAGAAGGTCGCCGTATCGGCGGCACCCGGCAGATGCGCCGCCATGCCGACAATTGCAATATCGGTGTCAGAAACGGGTTCTGTCATCGGACGGTCTGACATTCAATTCAACTCACCGGTTACCGGTGCCCACTCGCTATACATCAAACGTGACCAGATTAAGGTAATTCACCCGGACAGGTGGCCCCCGTCTCAGCTTTTCCCAAAGAATTCCGGCTTAATCTTCCTTCGGCCCAAAATCCAGTCATAGACGGCCATAATCTGTTCGGCCTTGCGCTGCCAGGTGAACAAACGGTCGACCCTTTCGCGTGCGGCATTACCCATGGCGGCGACGGCTTCGCGGTCATCAAGGCAGCGGGTCAGTGCGTCTTGAAAGCCGGCAATTACCGCTTCCCTTGGGCCGATCGGGACGCGCAGGCCGGTGTCATTTGTCACCAACTCTCCCGGGCCGGCATAGTTCACCACCACCGGGCACAGGCCAAGCGCCATCGCCTCCAGCACCACGCCGCCGCCGAATTCGCGGATCGACGGGAAGGCAAGGATGTTGGACCGTGCGGCGATGTCCTGCACCTCTTCGTGTTTTTGCCAGCCGTGCAAGCGCACGGCGCTGCCAAAGGGCGCGGCTTGCGCCTTCAGGCTGTCCATCATCGGGCCGTCGCCGATGATGTCGATTTCCATCTGGCTCGCCGCCAACAGGGGGGATGCCGCCTCGATCAGCATGTCGGCGCCCTTGTAGGGCACCAGGCGGCCGATGAAGCAGGCCCGCAAGGTGCCGCCCGCCAGAAAGGCCGAATGATCGGCTTGCCGCCAGAACCGGGCCGGGTCGATGGCGTTTTCCGGCATGTAGATCATCCGGCCCTGATGGCGGGCGGGAATGTCGCGCATCGTATCGCGCGAACCGACCAGCAGCGCATCGGCCTTCAGCGTGCCAGACCGCCCCGGCAGCAGCCGGTATGCGGCGCGCAGGCGCGACAGCCATTCCCTTTCGCGCCGCATCTCGGACTCGAAACCCTTGGGCCAGGGCACGCCGCCGTTGATCGGGCCCAGCACGAAGGGCACGCCGGCGCGCTGCACCCGTGCGGCGATGGGGCTTTGCTGCACCGGGGAAAGCGGGGTCACGCGGTGGACGATGTCGAACTCTTTGCGCCTGATGCGGGGGCCAAAGGTCTTCCACACCAGATATTCGAAATAGGGGTAGCCCACGGCCTGCGCCGCCTGCTGGATCGTCCACCCCACCCGGTCATCACCGGCCAGCTTGCGGCCCAGATGATACATCGGCCGGGCAATCGCCTCGGAGTCGATGGCGGTAAAATCGGTGTCCTCTACCAGCCCCGCCCGCAGGAACGCCTCGCGGTTGCGGATTTGCGTCACCACATGCACATCGGCCACCTGCGCCAGCGCCCGGGCGATCGACCAGCCGACCAGCGGCACCGATACCCATTCCGGGTTCGCCGCTTCGGCAAGGATCAGCACGCGTGGGCGGGTGGTCCGGGGAAGGGGGGGCTGAATAGGCGGGGTTTGGGTCACAGAATGGTTCTTCCCGGACGAAATTCCTGTTCGAATGCAATTTGCCGTGCCCGTTTTCGCTGGCGGGCCAGATCTTCCGCATAGCCGAACAGCGCGCCGGCCATAAGCCATGTGAATGGAATAAGTGTGTCGTTGGGCAGCATGTCGAACAGATTGGTCGCCAGGATCAGCGCCACCAGCCCCACAAAGGGCGACAGGCGGTCCGGTTTCAGATGCCAGGATTCGCGCGCGATCAGGAACAGCGGCAGTGCCAGAAGCCCGAATTCTGCGACGTAACCCAGCCAGCCAAAGGTGCCCAGGGTGATGATCCAGCCGCCGTCCGCGATGATGCTGATGGTGCCAAGCACCGGATCATGCAGCAGGTTGCGGCCGTATCCGCCCCAGCCGAACAGCGGGCGTTCAGCGGCGCGGGCCAGCAAAAGCTCTTCATTGGTCACCCGGAAGGCAAGCGACTGGCCGCGTTCCGCGTTCAGGCCAAGGGCGACATTCACCAGATCATCGATCGGCACCAGATGCAGGCCGCGCAGCAACGGATAGGTGATCACGATGCTGGCCATGATCATCGCCACGGACAGTTGCGTCCGGCGCGAGGTGAAGATCAGAAGCGGCGTCAAGGCCAGCGCATAGATCAAGGGGCCTGCGCTGCGGCACAAGACCAGCACTGCCGCAAGGTAAAGCACGATGACCAACGATTTCATCCGTCGGTCTGACGGCCCTTCGCGAAACAGCGCGACCGCAGCCAGCAAGCACATCAGCGCAAAGAAGGCGACCCACAGGCCATGCGGCATGAACACAAAGGGGCGAAAGCCGCCAAAGCGCATCGCCTGACTGAAATCATGCTGGAAATAGCCGTAAATCCACAGGTTCAGCTGCGGTGACATCCGCACTTCAAACAGCATCGGCACGGAATAGATCAGCCCGGCCGAAACCAGAACCAGCGCCATCTTGTGCAGCGCCTCGGGGGTGGAAAGGTATTTGCGGGCCAGAAAGAACGGCAGAAGCGCAATGAACTGGCCAGCAACCACGGCCAATGAATCGTATATCCGCATCGCCGGCAGGCTTGCTTGCTGGAAATGGATCGGGTCGGTGTTCGTCAGCACTGTGGCAAAGGGGCTGAGGATGTACAGCACGATCAGCCCCTGACCCAGCCGGTTCTGTGGCCAGAGCCCGAACCTCTGGCGCAAAAGAAACAGCACCGCCGCCGCGGCCGACAGGCTGGGGATCGAATACTTGTCGAAATCGGGGACCATCGGCAGGTCGATGGCGATGACCGGTGGCAACAGCATGTAGCCGCCAAGGATCGTCCACAACAGCGCCCTGCTGGCATCAAGCCGTGAAAACAGCACCCATGTCACCACCGGCCACAGGTAAAACACAAGATAGGCAACAAGATTCGCGTTCGGCATGGTGCTTTCCGCCGGGTGTCCCGTTCCTTTTGCCCAGCACGTCTTCAGGCTCAAGTCCCATGATGCCAGAAAGGGGCGTGCGGTTGCCCGGTTCACGGCAATTCGATGGCGAAACGGATCGTCCATCGATTCACATGCAGATTTGCGATAGTATCCGGCCGTGCCCGTGCTATCAGGCCTGATAGTTTTGCCGAGCGTCACCTGTGCAGTTCCGATTTCCAGATCAGACCATTCGCATCAATATGCCCGATACCGAAACGCTGCTTGCCGAGGTCCGCAGGCGGTTTCGTTCCGGTGACGGCTTTGCGCTGGCCACCATCAACCTTGACCACCTTGTCAAACTGCGCGGTTCCGCACATTACCGTGCGGCCTATGCGGCCCAAGACCTAATCGTGGCCGACGGCAACCCCGTGGTCTGGCTCTCGCAGATTTCGGGGCATGCGGTGGATCTGGTGCCGGGGTCCGATCTGCTGCACCCGATTTTGACCGTTGCCGCCGAAGAACGGATGCCCGTCGCCTTTTTCGGGTCGATGCCGGCGGTGCTGGATGTGGCCGCCACCCGGCTGGCGGGGGAAATCCCGGGCCTGTCGATCGTCTGGACCGGGTCGCCGCCCATGGGCTTTGATCCGACCGGACCAGAGGCGCGGCAGGCGCTTGAGGCGATGGAGGCCGCCGGGGCACGGCTCTGTATCGTTTCGCTTTCGGCCCCCCGGCAGGAAATGTTCGGCGCCTTCGGGCGCAGCATTGCGCCCCGGGTCGGGTTCTGCGGCTTTGGCGCGGGGCTTGATTTCGTGGCGGGCCGGCAGACGCGCGCGCCGCGCTGGGTGCGGGTTCTGGCGATGGAATGGCTGTGGCGGGCGCTGTCTGCCCCGACCCGAATGATCCCGCGGTATCTGGCCTGTGTGGCCATCCTGCCATCGCAGACGGTGCAGGCGATCCGCCAGCGCTGGGGCTGATCACTTGTATTCGATCAACCCCTGCCGCCGGCCGCGCAGGCGGTTCAGATAGAATTTCAGCGCCCCCTGCGCTTCGGGAAAACGGGCCAGCAGCAGGAACAGCCCTGCGGTTCCCCCATGCCGGCGCGACAGGCGCAAAACCTGAAGCGGATAGATCACCAGCAGGCCGAACAGGGCGGGCTGCGCCAGCCCCGCCGCCAGAATGGTCAGCGGCAGGGCCGCGCCCCAGATCAGCGCGCGGCGGGTTTCGGCAACCCAGTGCCGGTCGGGGCCGCGGCCATGCAGGCTGGCACCTTCGGCAAAGGCATGGCCGGCCCTCACGGCCCGCTTCCACCATTGGCCAAAGCGCGTCATCGCCGCGTCATGCAACGTCATTTCGGCATCGATCCGCAGGATGGACCAACCGGCCTGCCGCAGCCGCAGGCAAAGCTCGGGTTCTTCTCCCGCGATCAGGCTTTCGCGAAACCCGCCCACGGCTGCCACGGGCGCGTGGCGCATCAGCGCATCGCCGCCGCAGGCCCGGGCCGGACCGATGGGCGTATCCCATTCCCGGTCGGCCAACTGGTTATAGACCGATGCGCCGGGAAAGCGTTCCCGCCGCCGGCCGCAGACCACGGCAAGCCTGTCGTCTTCGGCAAAGGCCGCAAGGGCGGCGGTGATCCAGCCGGCATCCAGCGTGCAGTCGCCATCGACGAACTGGATGAAATCGGGCGCTGAATCCCGAAGGGTGGCGATCCCTGCATTGCGTGCCCGGGCGGCAGTGAAGGGCTGGCCCATGTCCAGCGGCACGACCCGCGCGCCAAGCCGGGCCGCCGCATCGGCCGACCCGTCGGTTGACCCGCTGTCGACATAGACGATGCGCCGCACCTGCCCCTGAAGCGACCGCAGGCAGGCCACCAGTCGCGCGCCCTCGTTCCTGCCAATGACGACGGCATCCACCGTCGGGGCCGAGGGTGTGGTGGCAGTGGTCAAGGCGGCCCATCCTTCATGCCGGAACGCGCGCAATCTAGGCCAGCCCCGCCGGCTTTTCCACAGCCTTTGGCCGGCCCTGCGGCGGGGGGCATCTCTTCCCATCCGGCATGTCATCTGCTATTTGTGGCAACAACTGGGCGGGGGCCCGGCGATTCCGGCAAGATGATGGCAAAATTGTATCGGTGCCATGGCAAGCCGGCAGACCCGATAGACGGGCCAGCTGTTTGGTTGGTTCTGAATAACCCGTTGCAGCCCTGGCGCTGCCCAGTTCAGGAGTCAGGCGCTTGCTGCCCAGACACAAAAGCTTGGCATACTCTGAAAGCGATAAGCTAAATCTGGGGTATACGCTGATGGCCAAGGATGATGCGCCCTTGCACACCCGTGATCGCACCAGCCGCGTTTCACTGTTCCGTCGCGGCAAGGGACGGGAAAAGACGGTGGCCGACATCGATCTGCAAACCGGACGAGAGATTTTTACAGACCCGTTTCCACTGGCCTTGTTCAACCCGGTGCGGGTCTGGGATTCGCTGAATGTGGCGGTGCTGGAACAGGCGGAACTGGCCCGAAACGGTTTGTTTCTGAATGCGTCGGAAAGCCCCGCGGCGGCCGCTTTCGATATCCTGCGCACCCGTGTTTCGCAGGCCATGGCAGATCGGGGCTGGCGCCGGATTGGCGTCACCTCGCCCACCCATGGCTGCGGCAAATCCTTTACTGCGGCCAATCTGGCACTGGCGTTGTCACGCCGGCCGGGCAGTCGCACGGTGCTTCTTGATCTTGATCTGCGGCGCCCCGGCCTGCATCGCCTTTTCGGGCTGAAGCCAGCGGGCGCGCTGCGCGATTTTCTGGACGGTTCGCAGCCGATGGAATCGATGTTCTTTCGGGCCGGGCGCGGGCTGGCGCTGGGATTGAACGCCGATCCGGTGGCCGATGCGGGCGATGTGCTGCATGCGCCGGAAACCGAAAGCGCCCTGCAGGCGCTGGATACGCAGCTTGACCCCGATGTGGTGGTTTTGGACCTGCCGCCTGCGCTGGCGGGCGATGATGTCATCGCCCTTGCCGGCAAGGTGGATGCGGTGCTGATCGTGGCCGATGGTACCCAGACGACGGCCAAGGAAATTCGCGCCTGTGAAAGAATGTTCGAAGGCCGCATTCCGCTGATGGGGGTTGTCCTCAACCGCGCCGAGGAGCGTGGTCTTCGGCAGGTGAGGCAGGGTAAAGGTTAAGACATGGGCCCGATCCAGACGTTAGAAGACCTGATCGGCATGATCTGGCGCCGCAGGGTGCTGATCCTGACCGTCACCCTTCTGGGCACGCTGCTGGCGGCTGTCTATGCCAAGTCGCGGCCCGATGTCTATGAAGCGGCGGCCGTCATTCAGGTGGAACTGCCTGTGGTGACGCAGGGCGGGCAGGCGGTGGTGCAGACGGTGAACCCCCTGCAACTGTTGCAGACGATTGAGCAGCGCCTGACCACGCGCGACATGATGCTGGCGCTGATCGATCGCCATGGCCTGCAAGGTGACTTTGAAGGGCTGTCGGTGGAACAGCGGGTTGCCGCCATCCGGTCGTCGATCAGTTTCCAAAGTGTTTCAAGTGCCGCCGGCGGGGGGCTTTCGGCCATCCTGATCACCGCGCGTGCGGCCACTGCGCCCCATGCGGCCCGGATCGCCAACGATCTTGCGCAAAGCGTGCTGGACATGGGGGCCGAGGGCAAGAAAGCCTCTGCCGATGCGAATTTCGCCTTCTTCAAGCAGGAAGAGGGCCGGGTCTGGGAACAACTGACCAATCTGGAACGGGAAGTTGCCGCTTACCGAGAGGAAAACCGCGACGTCCTTCCCGCCTCGCGTGAGGCGCGGCAGGATGAAATCGCCGCGCTGAAGAATGATCTGCGCGCGCTGGATCAGGAAATTGCCGGCCTTCAGAATGAAGAAGGCCGCCTGCGCGCGGCGCAGGTGTCGCGGGCAACGGACCGGCGGCGGTTGGATGACATCGTGCAGCGGCTGGAAATCCTGACCGCGCAGCGCGGCCCGCTGGAGGCCCGGCAACAGGTGCTGGAGGCCAGTCTGATCCGCGCGCCCGAAGTTGATCGCGCCCTTTCAGCCTATGATCGCCAGATGCGGCAGTTGCAGGACCAGTACACCGTTATCTCGCAGCGTCTGGCCGAGGCGGAAACCGCCCGTCGTCTGGCGGAAAACCAGCAGACCGAACGGTTTTCCATGCTGGAACGCGCGATCGAGCCGGAATATCCGCTTGGGTCGGGCGGCAAGAAACTGGTGGTCGCGGGCGGGCTTGGCAGCATTGGTCTTGCGCTGGCGCTGGCCTTCCTGCTGGAAGCGATGCACCCTGTGATCCGGACTTCGGCACAGATGCGACGCGAGTTGAACATCACCCCGATCGTGGCGATCCCCGAGGTGACGCCGGCTGATTTCCGTTCCCCTCCGGCCACGGGCGCGGGCCGCAAAGCCTGATCCCCGGCTTTGGATGGCGGAACAGCAACGGCCGGCTGATCGCTCTGCCGGCCGTTGGTATTTCGCCCCGTTTCCGGGCCCGGTGGCCGGATCAGCAGCCGGTACCCTTGGCCACAACCGAAACCGTCCGCCACAGGATTTTCAGATCCGTTGAAAACGACAGCGCGGCCTCGTAATGCGCATCGTAATCGGCGCGGGCGGCAAAGGTGGTGTCATTGCGGCCAGCCGTCTGCCAATGCCCGGTAATGCCCGGGCGCAAAAGGTAATAGGCCTCGCCCGGGTAAAGCGGGCGCTGATCCACCATCATCGGGCGCGGGCCGACAAGGCTCATCTCGCCGCGCAGCACGTTCCACAGCTGCGGCAATTCATCCAGTGATGACCGGCGCAGCATGCGGCCGAAACGGGTGATGCGCGGATCATTCCGCAGCTTCTGGGTGGCGGCCCATTCGGCCCTTGCGGCGGGATCGCGGGTCAGCACCCCGGCCAGCCGTGCATCGGCATCATTGACCATTGACCGAAGCTTCCACATCCGAAACTCGCGCCCGTTCCGGCCGATACGCGTCTGGCTGTAGAACGGGCTTCCGCCATCGCGCGCCACGCCGATGGCCAGCGCAGCGACAAGAGGCACGATCACGGGCGCGGCCAGCAGCACGGCCGAAACATCAAGGCAGCGCTTCAGGGCCTTGCGGTACAGGCCGGGCTTGGAGGGGGGCAAATGCGCCGCACGCCGCTTTGCCGATGCCGAAGCGTCAACCGCTCTGGCCGACGCACTGGGAATTTCGGGAAAATTGATGGTCATGTTAACACCACGGATATGACCCGCGCCAAAGGCTGACGCAGACCAGAGGATGACTTGATTTTCATAACCGTCCGACAGGCTTCCCGGGCTTTCCGGCAGTTTGACGACAGCAGGCACACCACGACGGCACTCGTTCTCAACACCCCCGAATTACTTTAGACATTTCTGTGGCAGTTTTCAGATTTAATTCAGGTTTGGTGACAATTTTTTGCACAGTCATCGGGGATTTCGCCACCTTTCTGTATTCGTCGGCTGATTCTTTGGCGAAGTTTGGGCGGCGCCCTTCCTTGATCCGCGATCCGGGCCAGAACGGG
>JALQTL010000418.1 GCA_023260935.1 Paracoccaceae bacterium | reverse complement strand
AGAACAACTATTCGCTGGTCACCGACTGCGATATCCGCGCCAACATAGTCAGGTGTAGCGGGCCTGTTCAGGCCTCATCGGAGGCGATGACGCATGCATCAATCTACGCACTGGGCGACGCGATAGGTGCGGTCGTACATGCACACAGCGCAGAACTTTGGCGAGACAATCTCGGCAAACTGCCAACAACCGATCCGGAAATTGCATACGGCACGCCTGACATGGCGCGAGAACTCGACCGGCTGTATTTCGAACCCCTGACGCTGGAACATGTGCTGGAAATCCTGCGCGTGGAACAGGATAACGGCACACTGCACGGCGTTATCGTGCAGTTCGGCGGCCAGACCCCGCTGAAGCTGGCGCAGGCACTGGCCAATGAGGGAATCCCGATCCTGGGCACCACGCCCGATGCCATCGATCTGGCCGAAGACCGCGAGCGGTTCCAGAAACTGCTGAACGACCTGGGCCTGAAACAGCCGGTCAACGGCACCGCCCGGTCGCGGGACGAAGCTTTTGCCGTGGCGGCCGAGGTGGGGTATCCGCTGGTTATCCGCCCGTCATTCGTGCTGGGCGGCCGCGCGATGGAAATCATCCGCGATGATGCGCAGCTGGAACGCTATATCCGCGATGCGGTGCAGGTATCGGGCAAGAACCCGGTGCTGCTGGACAGTTATCTTTCCGGCGCGATCGAAGTGGATGTCGATGCGCTTTGCGATGGCCAGAACGTGCACGTCGCGGGCATCATGGAACATATCGAAGAGGCTGGCGTCCATTCGGGCGACAGCGCCTGCTGCCTGCCGCCCCATTCGCTTTCTGCCGAAATCATCGAAGAGTTGAAGCGCCAGACTGTCGTCATGGCCCGTGCGCTGCATGTTGTGGGGCTGATGAACGTGCAATTCGCCATCAAGGATGGCGTGATCTTCGTGCTGGAAGTGAACCCCCGGGCCAGCCGCACCGTGCCCTTCGTCGCCAAGGCCACCGACAGCGCCATCGCCTCGATCGCCGCACGGCTGATGGCGGGCGAACCGCTGTCGGCCTTCCCCGAACGCGCGCCCTACGCCGCCGACGTGGGCCCCGATTCCGTGCTGCCCCTTGCCGACCCGCTGACCCTTGCCAACCCGCACACCCCATGGTTCAGCGTGAAAGAGGCCGTGCTGCCCTTTGCCCGCTTCCCCGGGGTTGACCCGATGCTGGGCCCCGAAATGCGCTCGACAGGCGAGGTGATGGGCTGGGATCGCAGCTTTGCACTTGCCTTCCTGAAGGCTCAGATGGGGGCGGGCACACAATTGCCCGGCGAAGGGCGGGTGTTCATCTCGATCAAGGACATGGACAAGACCGATGCCATGGCCTCGGCGGCGCGTGACCTGATCGCCATGGGCTTCGAGATCACCGCCACCAAAGGCACCGCCGACTGGCTGGTGGCCAATGGGGCAAGGGCGGTGCTGGTGAACAAGGTCTACGAAGGCCGCCCCAACATCGTGGACGCGCTGAAGAATGGCGATATCGCGCTGGTCTTCAACACAACCGAAGGCGCGCAATCCATCAACGACAGCCGCGATATCCGCCGGGTGGCGCTGATGGACAAGATCCCCTACTTCACCACCGCCGCCGCCTCGATCGCGGCTGTGGCCGCAATGAAGGCGCGCGGCGAAGGGTATGGCGTGCGCACGCTTCAGGGCTGATCTATAGGGGGCAGGGCGCGGGCTCAGACCCCGCGCTTTGCCTCGATCACTTGCCAGATGCGTTCGGCTGTGTTCGTGCCGTCAAACCGCTCCAGTTCCTGAATACCCGTGGGCGAGGTCACGTTGATCTCGGTCAGCCAGTCGCCGATCACGTCAATGCCCACGAAGATCTGGCCCTTCTCTTTCAGCACGGGGCCGATCCGGCGGCAAATTTCCAGATCCCTCGGCGTCAACCCCACCTTTTCGGGCCGGCCGCCAGCATGCATGTTCGACCGGGTTTCCCCCGCCTGCGGCACCCGGTTGATGGCCCCCACAGGTTCGCCATCCACAAGGATCACCCGCTTGTCACCCTTCGACACATCGGGCAGGAACTTCTGCACGATCAGAGGCTCCCGGCTCATCCCGGTGAACAGCTCATGCAATGAGGCAAGGTTGCGGTCGTTCGGGTCCAGCCGGAACACCCCGGCACCGCCATTTCCGTAAAGCGGCTTCAGGATGATGTCGCCGTGACGGGCTTTGAACGCACGGATCGTGCCCAGATCGCGGGCAATGGCGGTGGGCGGGGTCAGATCAGGGAAGCGCAGCACCAGCAGCTTTTCAGGGCTGTTGCGCACCCAGAAGGGGTCATTCACCACCAGCGTTTTCGGGTGAATTATCTCCAGCAGATGCGTTGTGGTGATATATCCCATGTCAAAGGGCGGATCCTGACGCAGCCAGACAACATCCACCTCGGAAAGGTCCACTTCCGTCTCGGGGCCGAAGCTGACGTGGTTGCCCACTTCGCGCCGAAGTTCGATCCAGTGACCCCGCGCCATCACCCGACCTTCGACATAAGCCAGCCGGTCTGGCGTGTAATAGAACAGCACATGTCCCCGCGCCTGTGCTTCCAGCGCAATACGGAACGTGCTGTCGGCGTTGATGTTGACCGACCCGATCGGGTCCATCTGCAAGGCAACTTTCAGCGGCATATGCAATCCTCCTGACGCGCGCCCAGATGTGGCGCATCAGGAAGGAAGATGCAAACCCTCAGGAGGCAAAGGCATTCTCCAGCACCTCGATCCGGCCCTGCCCGTCCACCAGCGCCAGATCGAACCGGCACTCCGTCAGATCACCTGCCGGTTCATCGGCCAGAAACTCTGACGCTGCGGAAAGGATGCGACCCATCTGTCGCGGCGACAGGCTTTCCGCCGCCCGGGCAAAGCTGCGGGCCTGCTTCACCTCGATGAAGATGACCTGCGCACCGTCGCGCACGATCAGGTCGATCTCACCACTTTGCCCGCGCCATCTGCGCGCGCAGATCGTGCGCCCTGCCCGCGCATACCGGGCGGCCACCTGATCTTCGGCAACCCGCCCCGCGTGATAGGAACGAAGCCCGCTCATCCCCGCCCCCGGGTCAGCGCAAGCTGATAGACATCGCGGCGCGGCAATCCGAAGGCTTCCGCCACCATCGCCGCCGCATCCTTGACCGAAAGGTTTTCCATCGCCCGATCCAATGCTGCCTCCACCGTTTCTGCCTCGGCCCTCGTGTCGCCTGCGCGGTCGATCACCAGAACAATTTCACCCTTTACATCGGCCCCGGCGAACCGTTCCGCCAGATCGCCCAGCCGGCCCCTGACCACCTCTTCGAATCGTTTGGTCAGTTCACGACAGACCGCCGCCCGCCGGTCCGCCCCGAAGGTTTGCACAAGATCGGTTAATGTTTCCCCAACGCGTTTGGGCGAGTCATAAAGGATGAGCGTCGCGCCGATACCGGCAAGTTCTTCCAGAAACGTCAGCCGGGCAGACCGGGTGCTGGGAACGAAGCCTGCAAAAAGAAACCTGTCCGAAGGCAGGCCGGAAACGGTCAGTGCGCAAAGCACCGCCGAAGGCCCGGGCGCCGAAAGCACCGGATGCCCTGCCGCGATGGCCGCGCGGGCAAGGCCGAACCCGGGGTCAGAAATCAGCGGTGTTCCCGCCTCGGATGCGTAGACGACCGAAAGCCCGTCTTCCAGCGCCTTCATCAGCCGCGGCAGAGCCTGCGCCTCGTTATGTTCGTGATAGGCCACAAGCGGCCGTTTTTGCAAGGAAATCCCGTGGATTTCCATCAGATGACGAAGGCTGCGGGTATCCTCGGCGGCCAGCACGTCGGCGCCTGCCAGCAGGTCCAGTGCCCGCAAGGTAATGTCACGCGCAGAACCGATCGGGGTGGCGATGAAGTGCAGACCCGGCGGAATGTTGCGGGGGGCGTTGGCCGAAGCCCCCAAGGCCTTGCCGGATGTCATGGTTCGGGCGCCTCTCACGTTTACTTCGCTTCCCGATGCCCGTAAGTTCGGGACGACATCCGCGCCGTTGGGAAGGGAATTCACATGTTGTCCGTTTTGAAGAGTGCCCGCAAGTCGCTGGGCCGCGCCGCCACCGTTCTGGCCGCCGTGGCCCTTGCCGCCTGCCAACCCATCGGCGGGTCTTCCGGTGGCCCGGCGATCGATACCTCGGCCCCGGTTCCGGTGGCGCTGTTGGTGCCCGGGGGGTCTGGTCAGGCCAGCGACGAGTTGCTCGCGCGGTCATTGCAGAACGCGGCCCGGATGGCAATTTCCGATCTGGGCGGCGTGCAGATCGATCTGCGGGTCTACAATACGGCCGGTCAGGCCGCGCAAGCACAGGCCATGGCCACGCAAGCGATCGATGAAGGCGCGCGCATCATTCTTGGCCCGGTTTTTGCGCAAGAGGCGAATGCGGCCGGCGTTGTCGCCGCCGCGCGGGGTGTCAACGTTCTGGCCTTTTCGAACAACCCCGACATTGCGGGGGGCAATGTCTTCATCCTTGGCCCCACCTTCCAGAACACCGCCGCCCGTCTGGCCAGCCATGCCGCCCGCAACGGCAAGCGCCGGATCATGATCGTGCATGACCAGAATGCCGCCGGCATGATCGGACGAACCGCCATCGAACAGGGCGTGGCCCGGTCGGGTGGGTCGGTGGTGGCCGTCGGGTCATACGAATTCTCGCAGAATGGCGTTGTGCAGGCCGCGCCGCAGATCGCCGCCACCGCCCGCGCGAACGGGGCAGAAGCGCTGTTCCTGACAGCCGATACCGCCGGCGCCTTGCCCTTGATCAGCCAGATGCTGGCCGACAATGGCATGGGCCCGGGCGCCATCCAGTTCATCGGCCTGACCCGCTGGGATATTCCACAGGCCACACTGTCCTTGCCTGGCGTGCAGGGGGCTTGGTTTGCGCTGCCCGACCCCGCGCTTTACGGGCAATATCAGTCGCGCTATCAGGCCGCCTTCGGCGAAGCCCCGCACCCCATTTCCGGCCTTGCCTATGACGGCATTGCCGCCATCGGCGCGCTGGTCAAGAAGGGCCAGTCGAATGCGCTGACCGGCGCCGCGCTGACACAGAGCGCGGGCTTTGTCGGGGTCAACGGTGTCTTCCGTCTGCGCAGCGATGGCCAGAACGAACGCGGGCTTGCCGTGGCCCAGATCAGCAACGGTCAGGCCATCATCATCGACCCGGCGCCGCGCAGCTTCGGGGGCGCGGGCTTCTGATCCGGAACTGGCCATGGCGCGCGCCGCATCCCTTGCCCCGCCGGGCGTCGACCACGGCCTGATCCTTCCGCCAGACCGGATCATTGATTCCGCAGCCGTCCTGCGCGCCATCGAGGCCGGAATCGGCGAAACCACCGACCCGCGCGAGATCCGGGCCATTGCGGTGCACCACCTGACAGAGGCCAAGGCCGCCGCCAACGCGGCCCTGGCCGCAGCCTTTTCCGCCCAGCCGCGGGAGTCGCGCGCGCTGGTGCGGGCGCAATCCTTTCTGACCGATTGCCTTGTGACCATTACCTTGCAGGTCGCCACCCTGCATCTGCACCGGCTGGCCAATCCGACCGAGGCGGAACGGATCTGCGTGTTGGCCGTGGGTGGCTATGGCCGGGCGGAAATGGCACCGGCCTCTGATGTCGACCTGTTGTTCCTGACCCCGTGGAAGACAACCCCTTGGGCGGAAAGCGTGGTCGAATCCATGCTTTATGTCCTGTGGGATCTGAAGCTGAAGGTTGGCCATTCCACCCGGACGGTGAAGGATTGCCTGCGTCTGGGGCGCGATGACATCACCATCCGTACAGCCCTTCTGGAACATCGCTTCATCACCGGCCATCGCCCGCTGGCCGATGAACTGGCCGAACGGCTGTGGACTGAACTGTTCCGGAACTCGGGCCCGGAATTCATCGAAGCCAAGCTGGCCGAGCGCGCCGAGCGGCACAAGCGGCAGGGCGGCCAGCGCTATGTGCTGGAACCCAATGTGAAGGAAGGCAAGGGCGGCCTGCGCGACCTTCAGACGCTTTACTGGATCGGTAAATATCTGCACCGCGTAGGGGCCGCGCGCGAACTGGTGCAGGTTGGCCTGTTCCGGCCCGAGGAATACGAAACCTTCCGCACCGCCGAAGATTTCCTCTGGGCCGTGCGCTGCCATCTGCACTATATCGCCGGCCGTGCCATGGATCAGCTGACCTTCGACCTTCAGGTCACGGTGGCCGAACGCATGGGATACCGCGATACCGGCGGCCGGCGCGGGGTGGAAGTCTTCATGCAGGAATACTTCCGCCACGCCACGCGGGTGGGCGAACTGACCCGAATCTTCCTGACCGAACTGGAAGCCCGCCACGCCAAGCCCGAAGCCGGACTTCTGGGCATGTTCAAGCGGCGCAAGCGCGTGAAGCCCGGATACAAGCTGGTGCAGGGCCGGATCGACGTGGACGATCCCGATACCTTCCTGCAAGACAAGCTGAACCTGCTGCACGTCTTCGAAGAGGCGCTGCGCACCGGCTATTTGCTTCATCCCAACGTCATGCGTCTGATCGCCAACAACCTTGACCTGATCGATGACGACATGCGCATCAACCCCGAGGCGGTGCAGATCTTCCTTGACCTGTTGCTAAAGCACGGAAACCCCGAACGCTCCCTGCGGCGAATGAACGAACTGGGGGTTCTGGGCGCCTTCATCCCGGAATTCGAAGCCATCGTGGCGATGATGCAATTCAACGTCTATCACCACTACACGGTGGACGAACACATCATCCAGTGCATCTCGATCCTTGCCCAGATCGAACGGGGCGAACTGGTCGAGGAACTGCCGGTGGCTTCGGGCATCCTGAAGGCCGGGGTGAACCGCAAGGTCATCTATGTGGCGCTCTTGCTGCATGACATCGGCAAGGGACGGCCCGAAGACCATTCCATCCTTGGCGCCCAGATGACCCGCCGCATCGCGCCCCGCCTTGGCCTGACGGCGGAAGAGGCGGAAACGGCCGAATGGCTGGTGCGTTATCACCTACTGATGTCGGATATGGCCCAAAAGCGCGATATCGGCGACCCGCGCACGGTGCGCGATTTCGCCAAGGCGGTAAAGACAAAGCGCCGGCTTGACCTGCTTACGGTCCTGACAGTCTGCGATATTCGCGGTGTGGGCCCCGGCACCTGGAACAACTGGAAGGCCATGCTGCTGCGCCGGCTCTATCATGACACGGCCGAGGCGTTGGAGAACGGGCTGGAAAACGTCAACCGCGACAAGCGCGAGAACGAGTCGAAGAAAGCCCTGCGCGAAGCGCTGGCAGACTGGACACCGGCCGACCTGCGGGTCGAACTGGCCCGCCACTACCCGCCCTACTGGCAGGGCCTGTCCACCGAAACGCAGGCCGTCTTTGCGCGGCTGCTGCGCGGCCTTGGCGATGACGAGATCCGCATCGACCTGCACCCTGAACCGGACCGTGACGCAACCCGCGCCTGCTTTGCGCTGGCCGATCACCCGGGGATCTTCTCGCGTCTGGCCGGGGCACTGGCCCTTGTGGGGGCGAATGTCGTCGATGCCCGCACCTATACCTCGAAGGATGGCTATGCCACGGCCGTCTTCTGGGTGCAGGACGCGGATGCCAAGCCCTATGACGAATCCCGCCTGCCGCGCCTGCGCAACATGATCGACAAGACGCTGAAGGGTGAAGTGGTCGCGCGAGAGGCTCTGAAAGACCGCGACCGCGTGAAAAAACGCGAACGCGAGTTCCGCTTTCCCACCCACATCACCTTCGACAACGAAGGTTCCGACATCTACACGATCATCGAGGTCGATACCCGTGACAGGCCCGGCCTGCTCTATGATCTGACCCGGACGCTGGCCAACAACACGATCTACATTGCCAGCGCGGTCATCGCGACCTATGGCGCACAGGTCGTCGATACCTTCTATGTGAAAGACATGTTCGGGTTGAAGCTGCACGCGAAATCCAAGCAAGAGGCGCTGGAACGCAAACTGCGTCAGGCCATCACCGAAGGTGCGGAGCGCGCCGCAAGATGACCGCCACCAGATGAGTTCGAAGGGTCTGATCCGCAATGTGATGACGCTGGGCGGCTGGACGCTTGTTTCGCGCGGGGCGGGCTTTGCGCGCGATGTGCTGATGGCCAATTACCTTGGCGCCGGGGCCGTGGCCGATGCGCTGCTGGTGGCGCAATCCCTGCCCAACATGTTCCGCCGCTTCTTTGCCGAAGGCGCCTTCAACACCGCCTTCGTCCCGCTTTATTCCAAAAAGGTCGAAGCGGGCGAAGATGCGGCAGGCTTTGCCCAGGATGCCTTCAACGCCATGGCTTGGCTGCTGGTGGCTTTCTCTGTCCTCGGCACCCTTGCCATGCCTGCGCTGGTCTATGCCATGGCCTCGGGCTTTGCGGGCGACGCGCGGTTCGATCTGGCCGTGGCCTATGGCGAAATCGGGTTCTCCTACATCTTTTTCATCAGCCTTGTCGCGCTGATGTCGGGTGTGCTGGTGACAAAGGGCCGCTTTGTCGAGGCGGGCTTCGTCCCCGTGCTGATGAACCTTGCCTTCATCGCCGCCATGCTTGTGGCTGACCGGTTCGGCTGGAACATGGGGCTGACCCTCGCCTGGACCCTGCCTCTGACAGGGCTTCTGCAATTCGCCTTCACCTGGGTCTCGGCCCGCAAGACAGGGCAAACCTTCCGTCTTGGCCTGCCAAGATGGACGCCCGATCTGAAGCGCCTCGCCATCATCGCAGGGCCTGCCCTTCTTGCCGGCGGGGTGGTGCAAATCAACCTGATCGTCGGCCGGCAGGTCGCCTCGCAAACCGAAGGCGCCGTGGCCTGGCTCGCCTATGCCGACCGGCTGTACCAACTGCCTCTGGGCGTTGTCGGCATCGCCATCGGCACAGCACTGCTGCCCGCCCTGTCACGGGCGCTGCGATCCGGCGATGCCACAGGCGGACGGGATGCCTTCAACCGCGGCACCGAATTCGCACTGGCCCTGACGATCCCTGCCGCCGTAGCGCTGGTCGTCATTGCGCTGCCGCTGTGCGAGGTGCTGTATCAGCGCGGCGCATTCACCGCCGAAGACACCGCCAATACCGCCCTCGCGCTGGCGGCCTATGGCCTTGGCCTGCCTGCATTCGTGCTGCAAAAAGTGCTGCAACCGCTGTTCTATGCCCGCGAAGACACCCGCCGCCCCTTCCTTTACGCCCTGACGGCCATGGTGGTGAACGCCGGCATCGCCATCGGCCTGATGCCGGTGATTGGCTATGTCGCCGCCGCCCTCGCCACCACGCTGTCGGGCTGGATCATGGCCTGGCAACTCTGGCGCGGCAGCCGTGCGATGGGGCCGGAAGCGGCCTTCGACGCCCGCATGACGGCCCGGCTCTGGCGCATCGTCGTGGCAGCCCTTGCCATGGGGCTTGTCCTGTGGATCGGAATGATCGTTCTGGGCCCGATGCTCGACGCGCGCGGCCTGCGCATTGCAGGGCTGGCCCTTCTGATCGGCGCCGGCATCATTGCCTATTTCGGGATCGGCACGGCAATCGGCGCCTTCTCGCTGCGCGAATTGAAAGCCGGGCTTCGGCGCAAGAGTTGATCATGCCCCCCGCCCTGCCGCCTTCATCTTGGCAGAAATACTCCGGGGTGAATTGGCCGCAGGCCAAGGGGGGCAGCGCCCCTAAATCTGACACGGCGGCACAGAGCTCAGCGTTGGCGCAGCTTGTCCAGCACCCGTGAAAATCCACCCGGGCTGATCACGAAAGACATCAGGAACCCGGTGACAAAGCCCACGATATCGGCCACCCACTCCCATCCTCCGCCAAAGAGCAGCCCGAAGATCAGCTGCACCCCCAGCAGGAACCCGATCAGGCTGAAGGCGCGGTAGCGATTGGCGCCGACCGCGGCCAGTTTAACCCAAAGCAGAAAGGTGAAGCCCCCGATCAGCCCGTAAACCGCAGGGTATCCGCCGATCAGCGGCTGATGCACCTCTGGCAGCACCAGCGTATAGACCAGCGCCGCCATCGCCGCCGACCCGAAAAAGGTCAGCAGCACGGCCCACCAGCGGAACACTTCGCCCACCATCTTGCCCAGCGCCAGCAGGATCACCACCACGAAAACCGCATGCATCGTATTGCCATGCACGAAGGGGTAGGTGACCAGCCGGTGCATGCCATTTGCCGGATACTGCCCGACATCCAGCAGATACCGCATGTAATCGGGCGAAAAGGCGAAACGCTCCAGCGCCTGCAACCGCCAGCCCACGCCTTCGGCCCCGCCCAGAACCCCGCCTGCGGCCAACGCCACCACCACCTCCATCGCAATGATCGGCAGGGCAATGGCCCAGACAACCCAAGGCAAGGGGTTCAGCGGCGGTGCGTTATGGTCCTGCATCAGGGGCCTCATTCCCAAGGTTCGCCCCGATTGACGCCCCTTCCCCCTTCGATTACGCCACGGGGGCAGCTTTTTCCAGATGGAGATCACCATGGCCGAGCCGGTCCAAACGCCTCAGGCTTCGTTCAAACCCCGCATCTTTTCGGGCATCCAGCCATCGGGCGGGCTGACGCTGGGCAATTACCTTGGTGCGCTGAAGCGCTTTGTGGAAAAGCAGAACGAAGGCATCGAGACGATCTATTGCATGGTGGACATGCACGCGATCACCGTCTGGCAGGATCCCGAAAGGCTGCGTCACCAGACCCGTGAAGGTGCCGCCGCCTTCATCGCCGCCGGCATTGATCCCGCGCGGTCGATCCTGTTCAACCAAAGTCAGGTCACTGCCCATGTGGAACTGGCCTGGATTTTCAACTGCGTCGCGCGCATGGGCTGGATGAGCCGTATGACGCAGTGGAAGGACAAGACCGCGGGCAAGAATGCAGAAGCGGCCAGCTTGGGCCTTTTTGCCTATCCTGCCCTTATGGCGGCCGACATTCTGGCCTATCACGCCACCATGGTGCCCGTGGGCGAAGACCAGAAGCAGCATCTGGAACTGACCCGCGACATAGCGATCAAGTTCAACAACGACTACAAGGTGGATTACTTCCCCGTGGTCGAACCCTTGATCGAAGGGGCTGCCACACGCGTCATGTCGCTGCGCGATGGCACGAAGAAGATGTCGAAGTCCGATGCCTCTGACCAAAGCCGCATCAACCTGACAGATGATGCCGACATGATCGCGGCCAAGATCCGCAAGGCCAAGACAGACCCCGAACCGCTTCCCGACAGCCCCGAAGGCCTGAAGGACCGGCCCGAAGCGCGCAATCTGGTGAACATCTATGCCGCGCTGGCGGGGCATTCGGTGGAACAGGTGATCCGCGATTTCGCCGGGGCACAGTTTGGCACCTTCAAGCCCGCCTTGGCCGATCTTGCCGTGGCAAAGCTGTCGCCCATCACGACCGAGATGAACCGCCTGATGCAGGACCCCGCCGAGATCGACCGCATCCTCGGCCGCGGCGCCGAGCAAGCCGATGCCATCGCCCGCCCGATCCTCGAGAAGACCTACGAGATCATGGGCATGGTGCGCTCGCGCTGAGCGCAGGCGGTCCG
>JALQTL010000410.1 GCA_023260935.1 Paracoccaceae bacterium | reverse complement strand
TGCTGGACCGCAGCCGGTTCAGCGTGGAGCGTCGCCGCTGGCTTGGCCAGTGGCGCAACTATTATGCAGTTCCCTGGGGCCCCTATTACATATGGGGTGCCACGGCGCGGATTTTGCGGGGTCTGGCCGAAAGGGCCGCGCAATGAACGTCAAAGCCGGAAGGATCGCCGGTGATTGGCTGGGGCATCCGGGCACGCAGGCGTTGTGCGCGGCGCTGGAAGCGGCGGGTCACCGCGCGCTGTTCGTGGGGGGATGTGTGCGCAATGCCGTGCTGGGGCAGCCGGTCGATGATATTGACATCGCCACCGATGCCCGCCCGCCGGCCGTGACGCAAACGGCCGAAGCCGCCGGGTTCAAGGTGGTGCCCACCGGTATCGACCATGGCACCGTGACGGTGATCGCAGGGGGCCGCCCGCATGAGGTGACAACCTTCCGCCGTGACGTGTCGACCGACGGGCGCCATGCCATCATCGCCTTTTCCGATCGACTGGAAGAGGATGCCGCCCGGCGCGACTTCACCATGAACGCGCTTTACGCCGATGCGCGGGGCCTGCTGACGGACCCGCTGAACGGTTTGCCCGATCTGCTGGCGCGGCGGGTGCGTTTTGTCGGGGAACCTGTTGCCCGCATCCGCGAGGATTATCTGCGCATCCTTCGCTTTTTCCGGTTTCAGGCCCGGTTCGGCGACCCCGCCGAAGGCTTTGATCCCGATGGTCTTGCCGCCTGCGCCGCCGAGGCCGAGGGTCTGGCAACCCTGTCGAAAGAGCGGATCGGGGCCGAAATGCGCAAGCTGTTGGCCGCACCAGACCCAGCGCCCGCCGTGGCGACAATGGCGCTTACGGGGATTCTGGGCCGGGTTTTGCCCGGCGCCAACCCACAGGCGCTGGGCCCGTTTCTGCATCTGTCACAGGATGCCGGTCTGGCAGCCGATGCGCTGGCCCGGCTTGCCGCGCTGGGGGGCGACCATCCGGCCGATGCCTTGCGCCTGTCGCGGGCCGAGGCGCGCCGGCTTGACCGTCTGCGCGACGCCGCCACCTCGTCCATGCGGGGCAGCGAGGTGGGGTATCGGCTGGGGCTGACCGAGGGCCTTTTTGCCATGGTGCTGCGGTCGGCCCTGCTGGAGGCGCCCTTGTCTGGGCTGGACGAGGTGCGCGTGGGTGCCGCCGCAAAATTCCCGCTGCGCGCGTCCGACCTGCCGGGGCTGGAAGGCGCCGCCCTTGGCCAGAGGCTGCGGCAGATGGAACAGCGCTGGATCGAGTCGGGCTTTACCCTGACAAAGGCCGATCTTCTGGCGTGACAATCCGCGCTGGATCGGCTATGCCCGGCCTGCAACCTGGAAGGAGCACAGCATGGATCACGGAACCTTTCGATACCTGCCCTGACAGGTCCGGTTCCGTTCGGGCGGCCTTTTCTCCGCCTTTTCCCATGCCATTTTTGCCGTATCGCCCAAAGGAGGGCACCTTCCATGTTCCGATTTTTTGAAACGCTGGTTGATCCCTATCAGCCCTATTCGGTTTCCGACACACCCCCACGCCGGCTTTGGCCGTTCCTGAAGGAATATGTGCGCCCCTTCCGCGGGGTCTTTGCCGTCACGGCCGCGCTTTCGGTGATCTCGGCCTTCGCCGATGTGGCGCTGATCTGGTATGTTGGGCGGCTGGTCGATTATCTGGCCGAAAACAGCCCTGCCGATGTCTGGGTCCGTCATGGGACAGAGATGCTGATGGTGGCCGCCGCGATCCTGATCCTGCGGCCCCTGCTGCTGGCCGGGACCGTGGCGTTGCTACACAACAGCATTCTGCCCAATTTCGGCACCATGATCCGCTGGCGGGCGCATAACCATGTGATCCGCCAGCCCGTCGGCTGGTTCGAAAGCGATTTCGCGGGGCGCATTGCCAACCGCATCATGCAGACGCCCCCGGCGGCGGGGGATGCCGTGTTCCAGACCTTTGATGCCGTGGCCTTTGCCAGCGTCACAGTGGTGGGTGCCGGGATCATGTTGGCCGAGGCGGATACCCGGCTACTGCTGCCGCTGGTGGTCTGGTTCATCGCCTATGCCGCACTGGTGCGCTGGACGGTGCGGCGCGCGGGGCCTGCGTCCAAGGCAAGCTCGGATGCCCGGTCGGCGGTGACGGCGCGGGTGGTGGATGCCTATTCCAACATCCATTCCGTCAAGCTTTTCGCCCATCATGACCGCGAGCTGGAATACGCGCGGGAATCAATCGAAAACGCGCGCCAGACCTTTGCCCGGGAAATGCGTATCGTCACCAAGATGGATCTGGCCCTGACGGCGCTGAACGGTGCCCTGATCGTGGCCGTGACGGGTTGGGCGCTGTGGCTGTGGTATCATGGTCAGGCCAGCCTTGGCACGGTTGCGGCGGCCACGGCGCTGGTCTTGCGGCTGAACAACATGACCTATTGGATCATGTGGGCCTTTTCATCTTTGGTTCAGGCACTTGGCGTGGTTCAGGAAGGGATGGAAACGATCACCCACCCGATCGGGCTGACCGATGCGGCCGATGCCGCTCCGATGCAATTCCGCGAGGGCCTGATCGAGATCCGGGATGTCAGCCATCATTATGGTCGCGGTTCAGGCGGGTTGCAGGGGGTTTCCCTGACCATCCGCCCGGGCGAAAAGATCGGGCTGATCGGCCGGTCCGGCGCGGGGAAATCCACGTTGGTCAAGCTGATGCTGCGGTTTTACGACCCCGAGGGCGGAAGCATCCTGATCGATGGGCAGGATATCGGGCGCGTCACGCAGGACAGCCTGCGCCGGCAGATCGGCATGGTGCAGCAAGACAGCAGCCTGCTGCACCGATCGGTGCGCGACAACATCCTTTATGGCCGACCCGATGCGACGGAAGACGAAATGATCGCCGCCGCCCGCAAGGCCGAGGCGCATGATTTCATCCTGACGCTGGAAGACCCGCAGGGGCGCACGGGCTATGACGCGCATGTGGGCGAACGCGGTGTCAAATTGTCGGGTGGCCAGCGGCAAAGGGTGGCCATTGCCCGGGTGATCCTGAAAGATGCCCCCATCCTGATCCTGGATGAAGCCACAAGCGCGCTGGACAGCGAGGCTGAGGCCGCCATTCAGGATGCGCTTTACGGGGTGATGGAAGGCAAGACCGTCATCGCCATCGCGCACCGCCTGTCGACGATTGCGGCGATGGACCGGATCGTGGTGCTGGAAGACGGGAAGGTGGCCGAAGAGGGAACCCATGCCGGGCTTCTGGCGTTGAACGGACTATATGCCCGGTTCTGGGCCCGTCAATCGGGCGGGTTCATCGGTCTGGAGGAGGCGGCAGAGTGACGGCATTGCAACGGCTTGGCGACGCGATTGATGCCTTTCGCCCGGCCGAAGGCCCGCCGCCACAGGCACTTGGCGCCTTCATGGGCTGGTGCCTGAAGGGTGCATGGCCCATGCTGGCGCTTGCGGGTGTGCTTTCGGCATTGGCCGGCGCAACCGAAGTGGTCAGCGCGCTGATCCTTGGTTGGGTGATCGATGCCGCCGTCTCTTCGGGGCCGGAACGATTTTTCACCGATCACTGGACCCTGATCATCTGGTTCGTGCTGTTCTACATGGTGCTGCGGCCCCTGTCCTTTGGGGTGTCTTCGGCGTCGAACTCCATCATCGTGGGGCCCAATGTCATGCCACTTGTCCTGAGCCGGCTGCATCGCTGGACGCTGGGGCAGGCGGTGACGTTCTTTGACAATGATTTCGCCGGCCGCATCGCGCAAAAGCAGATGCAGGCATCGCGTGCCGTGACCGATGTGGCGACCGAGGTGATCAACACTGTCTGCTTTGCCCTTGCCAGTGTCATCGGATCGGTCGCGTTTCTGCTGTCCATCGATTACCGCGTGGCGGCGGCGCTGGCTGTTTGGTTGGTGGCCTATATCCTGTTGATCCGCTTTTTCATGCCGCGGGTGCGGGTGAATTCGGCCGCGCGGGCGGGTGCGCGCGCGATGGTTTCGGGGCAGGTGGTCGATACCATCACCAACATCAAGACGGTCAAGCTGTTCGCCCATGCGGCCTTTGAAGACCGTGTCGCGCTGAAGGCGATGGAGGTTTACCGCGCGCGCAGCCTTGAATTCGGCGTGATCTCTACCTGGTTCCGCCTGTCGCTGATGACCCTTGCCGGTGTGCTGCCGGTGCTTCTGATCGGGGGCACCGTGCTTTTGTGGCAGAATGGGCTGGCAACCGCCGGCGCCATTGCCGCCTCGGGCGCCATCGCGATGCGGATCGCCCAGATGTCGGGCTGGGTCAGCTTCACGCTGATGTCCATTTATACCAGCGTGGGCGAGGTGGAGGATGGCATGCGCACGCTTTCCGCCCCACACCAGCTTGCCGATGCGCCGGATGC
>JALQTL010000405.1 GCA_023260935.1 Paracoccaceae bacterium | reverse complement strand
GGAGGCCGCGGAATGAACGATCAGTCCCCCACCCGTGACGAACGGATCGAAAAGCTGAAAGGCCTTGGATCATCGCGCAAGCGGGTTGAAGACGTGCGCTTTACCCAAGGCAAGGGCAATTATGTCGATGACATCAAGATGCCCGGCATGCTGTTTGGCGACTTCGTCCGCAGCCCCTATGCCCATGCCCGGGTGAAATCCATCAATGCCGATGCCGCGCGCGCCCTGCCCGGCGTGGTGGCGGTGCTGACGGCGGCCGACCTCGCGCCCTTGAACCTGCACTGGATGCCCACCCTTGCGGGTGACAAGCAGATGGTGCTGGCCGATGGCAAGGTGCTGTTTCAGGGACAGGAAGTGGCCTTCGTGGTGGCGACAGACCGCTATATTGCCGCCGATGCCATCGAACTGGTCGAGGTGGATTACGAGGAGCTGCCCGTCGTGGTGGATCCGTTCAAGGCGCTTGCCCCTGATGCGCCCGTGCTGCGCGAGGATCTGAACGGCATCATGTCGGGCGCCCATGGGCCGCGCAAACACCACAACCACATCTTCCTGTGGGAAGTAGGTGACAAGGAAGCCACCGATCAGGCGCTGGACAGCGCCGAGGTGGTGGCCGAGGAAATGGTCTATTACCACCGCACCCACCCCTGCCCGCTGGAAACCTGTGGCTGTGTGGCCAGCATGGACAAGGTGAACGGCAAACTGACCGTCTGGGGCACATTTCAGGCACCCCATGTGGTGCGCACGGTCGCAAGCCTTCTGTCTGGGATCGAGGAACACAACATCCGTGTTGTCAGCCCCGATATCGGGGGGGGGCTTTGGCAACAAGGTCGGGGTCTATCCCGGTTATGTCTGCGCCATCGTGGCCTCTATCGTCACGGGCAAGCCGGTGAAATGGGTCGAAGACCGGATGGACAACCTGATGGCCACGGCCTTTGCCCGCGACTACTGGATGAAGGGCCGGATCAGCGCCACGCGTGAGGGAAGGATTACCGCCCTGCACTGCCATGTAACCGCAGACCATGGCGCCTTTGACGCCTGTGCTGACCCGACGAAATTCCCCGCCGGCTTCTTTTCCATCTGCACCGGATCTTACGACATTCCCGTGGCTTATGTGGGTGTCGATGGCGTCTATACCAACAAGGCCCCGGGCGGGGTGGCTTACCGCTGTTCCTTCCGTGTCACAGAAGCCGCCTATTTCATCGAGCGGATGATCGAGGTGCTGGCGATCGAGCTGAACATGGATGCCGCCGAACTGCGCCGGATCAACTTCATCCGAAAAGACCAGTTCCCCTATCAGTCGGCCCTTGGCTGGGAATATGACTCGGGCGATTACCACACGGCCTGGGACAGGGCGCTGGAGGCGGTGAACTACAAGGGCCTGCGCGCCCAACAGGCGCAGCGGCTGGCCGATTTCAAGGCGGGAAAGACGCGCAAGCTTCTGGGCATTGGCCTGACCCATTTCACTGAAATCGTGGGCGCCGGGCCGGTGAAGAACTGTGATATCCTTGGCATGGGCATGTTCGACAGCTGCGAAATCCGCATCCACCCCACCGGATCGGCCATCGCGCGGCTTGGCACCATCAGCCAGGGCCAGGGGCATGCCACGACCTTCGCGCAGATCATCGCCAGCGAGATCGGCCTGTCGGCCGACAGCATCACCGTCGAGGAAGGCGATACCGATACCGCCCCTTACGGCCTTGGCACCTATGGCAGCCGGTCCACCCCCGTGGCGGGGGCGGCAACTGCGCTCTGCGGGCGCAAGATCCGCGCCAAGGCGCAGATGATTGCCGCCTATCTGCTGGAGGTTCATGACGGCGATCTGGAATGGGATGTGGACCGCTTTCAGGTGAAAGGTGCGCCGGAACGGTTCAAGACGATGAAGGACATCGCCTATGCTGCCTATAATCAGGCCATTCCCGGCATCGAACCGGGGCTGGAGGCCGTCAGCTACTATGACCCGCCGAACATGACCTACCCCTTCGGCGCCTATATCGCGGTGATGGAGATTGACGTGGATACTGGCGAGCATGAAGTTCGCCAGTTCTATGCGCTGGACGATTGCGGCACCCGCATCAACCCGATGATCATCGAAGGGCAGGTGCATGGCGGGGCCACCGAAGGCTATGCCATCGCCATGGGGCAAGAGATTGCCTATGACGAGATCGGCAACGTAAAGACCGGCACGCTGATGGATTTCTTCCTGCCTACGGCATGGGAGACGCCGCATTACACCACCGACCACACGGAAACCCCCTCACCACACCACCCCATTGGGGCAAAAGGCGTGGGGGAAAGTCCGAATGTCGGCTCGGTCCCGGCGTTTTCAAACGCGGTGCATGATGCCTTTCGTGCCTTTGGCCTGCGGCAAAGCCACATGCCGCACGATCACTGGCGGATCTGGAAGATCGCCCGCGATCTGGGCCTGCACGGCTGACCCGCGGCAGGGCGGGTGCCCCCTGCCCTGCCCCCTTGGCCGGAAAGCGAAGATGACCCAGTGGACAAAGCTTCAGGCCGATCTGGCCGCACAGGATTACGTCGCCGCTCCCGATCTGGCGATGGCGCTGCATCTGTCACTTGCGCTTGGGCGGCCCTTGCTGCTGGAAGGGGCAGCGGGCGTGGGAAAGACCGAAGTTGCCCGCGCCCTTGCCGCCGTGAAGGACTGCGAACTGATCCGGCTTCAATGCTATGAAGGGCTGGATGCCGCGCAGGCCATCTATGAATGGAACTATCAGCGTCAGCTTCTGGCCATCCGCGCCCATGCCGAGGCGGGAGAGACGGGCCCCACCGTCGAGGCGCGGCTCTTTTCCGAAGAATACCTGCTGGAACGCCCCTTGCTGCGCGCCATCCGTCAGCCCGCCCCACCAGTGCTGCTGATCGACGAGATTGACCGGGCGGATGAGGAATTCGAAGCCTATCTTCTGGAAGTCCTGTCAGATTTCCAGATCACCATTCCAGAAATGGGCACCCTTGCGGCGGTCAGCCGACCCATGGTTATCCTGACATCGAACGGCACGCGCGACCTGTCGGATGCGCTGCGGCGGCGCTGCCTTTATCCCCATGTCGATTACCCCGATCCGGCCACCGAACTGGCCATTCTTCAGGCGCGCAGGCCCGGGTTACCGGACAAGCTCGCCGCACAGATCGTGGGCTTCGTGCAATCCCTGCGCAAGGAAGAGCTGGAAAAGAAACCGGGCATTGCCGAAATGCTGGATTTCGCCGCCGCCTTGGGGGGGCTTGGCATCGCCGACCTGACAGATGATCCGGCCGTTCTGCATGCGGCCTTGGCGACGCTGCTGAAAACGCAGGCGGATCGCGCGAACGTGACCACCGAAGTTGCCCAACGTCTTGCCGGGCGCGCGGCATGAAGGGGGCCGTCACCCGCTTTGCAGCCCGTGATGACGGGCCGATGGCCCGGGTGATAGGCTTCATGGCGCATCTGCGGGCCAATGGCTTTCGTCTTGGCGTGGCCGAAACCGATCTGGCGCTTGCCGCTCTTGCCGCCACCCAGCCCGATGAGGCAACCCTGCGCAGTGCGCTGAAAGTTGTCTGCTGCGGATCGGCCGAGGATTGGGCGCGCTTTGATGCGGTCTTTGACAGTTTCTGGCGCAATGGCGGGCGGGTGCGCACAAAAGCCGTGCCCGCGCCAAACCCGCAGCACAGCCGCAACACCCTGTCGGCGGCCGGGCAGGAAACCGCCGGCAGTGGTGGCAGGCCGCATACCCCTGACACAGGCGCCGGCGCCGAAAGCGAAAGTGGCGGCAAAGGCCGGCTGGTCGCCTCGACCCTGCAAAACCTGGCGAAAAGGGATTTGCGAGAGATTGTCAGCGCCGATGACATCCGCGCCGCCGAAAGGGTGGCGCTGCAAATCGGCGCGGCTCTTCGCGACAGGCGGTCCCGCCGCGCCAAGGCCGCCCGGCGCGGCCCGAAGCTGGACCTGCGCCGCACCATCCGAGCGTCCCTTGCCAGCGGGGGGGAGCCGCTTCGGCTCGCGCGAAAGCGCCGCCCCGACCGACCGGTGCGGATTGTGGCGCTGGTCGATGGTTCGGGCTCGATGACGCTTTATGCCCGGCCGTTTCTTGCCTTTCTGGCGGGCCTCATGCGGGCCGATCCTGCGGCAGACGCCTATCTGTTCCACACCCGCCTTGTGCGCGTGACCGAAGCCTTGCGCGATGAAGACCCGCTACGCGCGCTGAACAGGATCACCCTGCTGGCCGATGGCTTTGGCGGCGGCAGCCGGATCGGCGCGGCGCTGATGCAATTCGCAACCACCCATGCCCGGCGGTCTGTCAATGGCCGCAGCGTGGTCATGATCCTGTCGGATGGCTATGACAGCGCCCCCTCGGACGATCTGGCCCGCGCCATGGCGCGGCTGGCCCGGCGCGGGTGCAGGATCATCTGGCTGAACCCGATGAAGGGCTGGCGCGATTATGCCCCCATAGCGGCCGGAATGGCCGCAGCCCTGCCCTTTCTTGACCTCTTCGCCCCTGCCGCCAAGCTGGAAGATCTTGCCGCCCTGGAAACGGAGCTTCACCACCTATGACAGCCCTTCCTTCCGACCGCTTTGAAACCACCCTGTCGGCCCTGCGCGCCCGGGGAGAGCCCTTTGCCATTGCCACGGTCGTGCGCACGGTCGATGCCACCAGCGCAAAGCCCGGGGCCAAGGCCATCGTTCTACCCGATGGCAGCATTGCCGAAGGCTGGGTGGGCGGCGGCTGCGCGCGTGCCGCTGTCAGCCGCGCCGCTCTGTCAGCCCTTGCCGCCGGGCAGCCGCAATTCGTATCGCTTCGGCCCGAGGAACTGCTGGCCGCCGAAGGCATCGAGGCCGGAGAGGAACGGCAAGGCGTGCGCTTCGCCCGCAATGGCTGCCCATCCAAAGGATCGATGGATATCTTCGTGGAACCGGTCCTGCCGCGTCCGCGGCTTGTGATCTTCGGGGCGGGGCCCGTGGCCATGGCGCTGGCCGATCTGGCCGCACGCTTTGATCTGCACCGGACCCTTGCCGCGCCGGGGCTGACAGAAGGCGCCGCCGATATGGTGCAGGACGGCTTTGCCCTTGATACCGATGCAAAGGGCCGGCGCTTCATCGTGGTGGCCACCCAAGGCAAGGGCGATGAGGCCGGACTGCGCGCGGCCCTTGCCTCGGGCGCGGAACACATTGCCTTTGTCGGGTCACGGCGCAAGTTTGCCACGCTGGCCGCAAGGCTGGTTCAGGATGGAATTGCCGCCGACAGCCTTGCCCGCGTCAAGGCCCCGGCGGGCCTGAACATTCATGCGATCACCCCGGAAGAGATTGCCCTGTCGATCCTTGCCGAAATCACGCTGCTGCGCCGCGCCGGTGGCCGAGACGCCCCCGAAACCTGAGCCAAGGCAAAACCGTTGCGGTCAGGGGCCCTGCAAGGCTAGGGTTTGATCAAAACCGGGCGGGAGGGTCAGATGCTGAAAGAGTTCGGGTGTCAGGATGCAACGGATATGGCGGCGCTTATCGCCCGCGGGGATGTGACGCCCGGCGAATTGCTGGACCGGGCGCTGGAAAAGGTGGCGGCGCTGAACCCTTCGCTGAATGCGGTGGTGCTGATGCAGGAAGATGTGGCCCGCCGGTCCATTGCCCAGGGGCTGCCGCGCGGGCCGTTCCGGGGGGTGCCTTTCCTGCTGAAGGATCTGGGCTGCGAAGCGGTGGATTTCCCGTCTCACAACGGATCGCGCCTGTTGGCCAACACGCGCTATGGCCGCGATTCAGCCATCTTCCAGCGCATCCGCGACACGGGTGTCGTGACCTTTGGCCGAACCACCAGCCCCGAAGGCGGCATCGGCGCGGCAACGGAAGCCGCGGTTTACGGCGGCCCCACCCGCAACCCGTGGAACCTTGACCACACCTCTGGCGGGTCATCCGGCGGGGCTGGGGCGGCGGTGGCGGCGGGCATCGTACCTTTCGCCCATGGGTCGGATGGCGGCGGATCGGTGCGCATCCCGGCCGCTTCCTGCGGGCTGTTCGGGATGAAGCCCACCCGCGCCCGGCTGCCTGACGGCCCCTATGTGGGCGAAGGCTGGGCAGGGATGGCGATCGACGGGTTCCTGACCTGGTCGGTGCGCGATACGGCGGCCCTTCTGGATGCCTGCCACGGGGCCGACCCCGGCGCCCCCTATCACGCGCCACCCTTGCGCGAAGGCCATATGCAGGCGATCAGCCGGCCGCCCCGGCGGTTGCGGGTGATGATGTGTGACACCACCTTTACCGGCGATCCGGTCCACCCGGATTGTGCCCGCGCGGTGCAGGATGCCGCCCGCCTGCTGGAGGATCTGGGCCATCACGTCACCCCCGGCCGGCCAAAAGCCGATATCCGCACGATGATGCTGGCCTGGACCGATATCGTGGCCTGCGGCACGGCGCTTTCCATTCGCAGCGCTCTTGCCGCCCGCGGAAAGGTGCTGGCCGACGATGACATCGAAGGCGTCAGCCGCGGGGCGATGCGCCATGCCGAAGGCATATCGGGCGCGGATTACCTGCAAGCGGTCGGGCGCATCCATGCCTTCGGGCGCGAGATGGCCGCCGTCTTTGATCCCGCAGACGGCACGGAAGGGTGCGACATCATCCTTTCGGCAACCCTTGCCGAACCACCGGCAAAGGTGGGCCGCTTTGGCCATGGGACCGAAAACTATCTTGATTACCGCATCGGCCCTCGGGGCATCTTCGCCTATTCCCCCTTCTGTGCCGTGTTCAACGCCAGCGGCCAGCCTGCCGCCTCGGTCCCGCTGGGCATGTCGGGGGATGACTTGCCGGTCGGCGTTCATCTGGCTGCCCGGTTTGGCGACGACGAGACGTTGATTTCACTTTGCGCAGAAATCGAGCGGGCCGCCCCATGGACAGCGCGCCGACCGAAAATCGGCTGAGGACTGAAGGTTTTGGTTGCCCATCGGGGCAAGACCCGACCAATATGATCAAAACAGGGGCGATTCAGCGTGAATGCAAAGACCGCCATCGAGGCACAGAACATCATCAAGAGCTTCGGCCAGGGAAAGGCCGCCCTCAGGGCACTGGATGACGTATCGCTGGCGATACGCCAGGGCGAGTTCTTTACCCTGCTGGGGCCTTCGGGCTGCGGAAAGACCACTTTGCTGCGGCTGATCGCCGGGTTCGAGATGCCCACCTCTGGCACCATCCTGTTGGACGGGCAGGATGTAACAGACCTGCCCCCGAACCGCCGCCCGGTGAATACGGTGTTTCAGTCCTATGCGCTGTTTCCGCATCTGACGGTGCGTGAAAACGTGGGTTTTGCGCTGAAGATGCAGGGCCGCAAGCCGGCCGAGGTTCAGGACCGTACCGCCCGCATGCTGGCGCTGGTCAAGATGGATCATCTGGCCGACAGGCGCACCGCGCAGCTTTCGGGCGGGCAGCAACAGCGCGTGGCGCTGGCCCGCGCGCTTGCGCCCCAGCCCAAGGTGTTGCTGCTGGACGA
>JALQTL010000392.1 GCA_023260935.1 Paracoccaceae bacterium | reverse complement strand
GAAGCTCGATGGCCTCTTGGCGCAATTGCTCCAGATTTGGCGGCGGGTCCAGCGGCAGGTTGACCCATTCTGCCCGCATCCGGTGCAGCGCCTCGCGCTCTTCCCAGGGTTCCAGGATCGACAGATCGATATCGCCCGCGTCAAGGCCTGCCCGGTTTCGGTTCCTGTTCCTGTTGCGGTTCCGATTTCGGTTCCGGTTCCTGTTGCGATTCCTGTTCCGGTTCCGGTTCAGGCTGAACAGGGCGCCACCGGCAGATGCCGCTTCGGCCGCATCGGGGAAGGGCGCCGTCATGTCGGCACCGGCTTTGGCCAGAATCAAACCCGTTTCGGTGACGATGAAGCGGTGCGAACACAGAAGCGAAAGATCGGTCATGAAACCCTCGGTCAACGGTCAAGCAATTTGCGAAGTTCGGTGGTGACGGGCTGCGATGCGCGCACAATCTTTGATCCGAAGCGCAATTCCTGCACCTCGGGGTCAATGAAATCGGGGTCCAGCATCAGCAGGCGGTCACGGGTCGCCTCGGCCTCGGCACGTTCGCCCCGGGCCGAATGGGCAATCATCAGGTAGCGAAGTGCCGCGTTTGACCGGGGCTGAATTTGCAACGCCCGCCGGGCGGCAATCACCGCCCGGTCGTAATCGCCCGCAAGGGTGGATGCCATGGCCAGAGTGGTTTCATAGCTGAAGCTGATCGGGCTGTAGGCCCCCAGAAAGGCCGCCCGTTCCGCGGCCAGTTGCGCGGCCCTGAAATCGCCGGTGTAGATCTTGTTCAGGGCGAAATGATCCCAGGCAAAAGCCTGGGCCGGGTTCAGCCGGATGGCCTGTTCCAGCACCGCACCCGAAGCTTCGAATTCGTGAAACACATAGCCCAGAACATGCCCAAGACTGGCAAGTGCAATGCTGTTGAATGGCGACGGCGCCATGTTTCCGGCGATGTCGCTCCGCAGCAACTCGCGCGTTTCATCGGTGTAGGGGCCGATGTTGTCGCCCACATGGAAGCTGGCGATATAGGACCGCAGCGCCGCGTGCAGGGGCGAACGCGCCATGGCGGGCTGGTCCAGCAGGGTCATGGCCTTGGCCAGCGCATCGTCATTCATGCGGAAGATCAGGTTCATCGCGGCATAGCCGCTGCGCAGAACATCGCCTTCGGGCTGTTCTTCGGGAATGTTTTCCAGCAACGTGCGCACCAAACGGTCGACGTTCTGGGCAACGAAGCCCTGAATGACCCGCCCGTCATAGGCGATCAGATCATCGATGCGGCATTGGATCGACTGGCTCCATTCCAGCGCCATGCGCGAGACGCGGTGCACGAAGAACGTCAGCGTGACGCTGTCGCCGATCCGCAGCAGGCGTAGCCGGCAATAGAATTCGGTGCTGGCCGATGCCAGCAGATCCTCGACCGAACCGTTCTGATCGCGCAGATCCAGAATGCGCACGGGCTGCAATTCCCGGATCGAATTTGCGATGCCTTCCACCAGCCGGTCTGCCAGATGCAGGCCAAGGCTGTCTGCCCCGTGCAGAACGCTTTTCAGAAGCGCCAGTGAAACGCGCCGGCCTTGCGACCCTTCGGCTGTGGGGGCCGGTATTGCGCGGCGCTGCGGTTCGGGCGCTGGCGGCTGGGTGGATGAAAGCCGATCGGCCCGGTCTGCCCAAAGCCCGCGTTCAAGGGAAAGCCAGTCTTCAAATTCGGGGTCGCCGATATCCAGACCTTCCAGCAGTTCCGTCGCCTCATTCAGGCCAAGGCTGTGAAACAGCGCCGGGTCGGCTTCGATGGCCTGATGGTCAACCCAGACCCTGCCTGCGCGCAATGACAGGGTTTGCGGCCCGAAATCCATCGCCCGGTCGGCCATGGGGCCGATATCGCGCCGCAACTCGAACAGGATCTGACGCAGGTTGGTCGAGGATCGGCGTTCGTCCGATGTGCTCCACAGCTTGTCGCGCAGCCAGACGCGTGTGCGTTCGCCTCGTGGGGAAATGGCCAACAGCGCCAGCAACGCCTGCGCCTTGCGGCTGCGCAGGGCAATCGGCCGGTTGGCAGCATCACACAGCCGGAAAGGCCCCAGAACATGCAGGCGCAGCATCGCATTTGCGGGGCCCGGGCGTGCTGTCATCAGGCGCTGTGCCCCCTGCGCGGCCCGGCCAGCGCCAGCCGCAAGGGTGGGGTTCGTTCTGCCATCTGTCTGGTGAAGCCCACAGGGACGCCCCATGTTTCAACCCATGTTCTTTGCAGCCTATCACGGAATCACTCTTTTTCACCTGCCGTTAGCTGGGCGTTATCTTTTCCCTGTTGCGTTGCCGTAACGTCAGTTTGTCCGCGCCGACAAGCTGTCGCAAATTTCCACTGCTCTGAAATCGATGGGCAAAACCCGTTGTCGGGCCGCGAAATGATCCGGCTAACGACACACTAACGCCATCTGCTCAGGATCATTGTCACAACCAGGCAGGACGATGGTGCTTCACTGCACGGGTCCGATTTGCCGGAAACAAGGGGCGGATCCATGGAACACAACGGGAAATCATCTGCGCGGCAGCGTTTCTTCGATGCGTCCCAAGGTTCGGCCGAATGTTCGGGCCGGGGTTCGGCTGACATGCGGATGACTGTGCCGGCCACCGTGCCCGCCGGGTTGCAGGAATGGCGTGACTGGCCCGCGCCGTTGGCAACCTTCCCTGTTCAGCGCCCATGGCGGCGCGTGCTGATCCGGGTGGTGGATGCCGGTGGCGCCCCGGTTCCGGGCGCCGAAGTTTCGTTTCTGGGCGATCACGATCTGCATGGCGATAGCGCCCGGGCCGATGCGCAGGGCAACGCTGTCCTGACGGTGGCACCTTCGCCTGCCGATGCCCTTCTGGTTGAAGCATCGGGCTATGCGCCCTTTCTCCAGCCTGCGCCTGATCTGACGTGCCTTCTGCCCGCAAGGCCGGTGGCCAATACCGTCACGCTTCAACCGTTGCAGGGGCGGGGGCCCGGGGCGGTGGCGGATGCCCCCTGCTGGGGGGTCGAGGCGATGCAGATCGACTGTGCAACCCTTGCCATGCCGCTGGGCACGCGCCGGGCGCGGGTGGCCATTCTGGGCGCGTCCGAACCCGGGGTCGCCTCCGGCACCCCGTCAGCCGACATGCTGGCGATGCGCCAGATCGTTGACCGGATGTGCGCCGATACAGACACGGTTTTTCACGCCCTTCCGCCTTCGCCCAGCCTTTCGCAAACCGTTCAGGCGCTGGGCGCGCTTGCGGAACACCGGGTTGATCTGATCCTTCTGGCAGTGCTGCCAAGCGCCATCGCGCCGCAGCTGGAAGATTGCATCAGCCAGCTTCGGAACAAGGGAATTCTGGTGCTATCCCCCGCATCGGAATCCTTCCACGGGGCGGGGTGCTGGTCACGGACCGCCCCCGTCCTGTGCGTGGGGGGCTTGCGCAGGCAGGCCCGCCAGCTTGCAGCCTGCCCGCGCCCGGCCACAGCACGGGTTGATCTGCTGGCCCCCGCTGCGGGTATTCGCGTGGGGCAATCGCTTCGGTCGGGCGCGCTGCTGGCCGCCGCCCATGCCGCGGGTTTTCTGGTCTGTCTGATGCAGGTGGAAGGCCTGCTGGTGGGGCAGGGGCGGCCGCTGGCGGCAGATCAGCTTCTGCGCGCGCTGAAACGGTGGACCCGCCCGGTAGGCACCGGCGCGGGCATGCCAGTCTGGGGCGGGCAGGATTTTTACGAAATTGTCGAATGATCAGGGCCGGACGCCACGCCCCCCATATCGCACACAACGGCCCATTCCCGGGGCGTGACGGGCTGCACCGAAAGGCGGGTGTTCGTGACCAGCGCCATCTGCGCCAAGGCCGGTTCGGCCTTGCAGGCATCAAGCGTGACCGGTTTCGGAACCGGCCGCACCGCCCTGATCACCACACAATCCCAGCGCGGATCATCGGTGGTACTGTCAGGTGCGCTTTCCCGGATCACCTCGACGATGCCCACAACCTCTTTGCCGATATTGGAATGGTAAAAGAACCCAAGATCGCCCACCTTCATCGCGCGCATGTTGTTGCGGGCCTGATAATTGCGCACGCCTGTCCATTCCTCGCCCGCATCGCCCCGGGCGACCTGCTGGTCCCAGCTCCACGCATCGGGTTCGGATTTGAACAGCCAGAAATTCATCCCACCACCTTTTTCCATTCCCGGATCGTGACGCTGTCGAACAGCCCCGCCTTGGCATAGGGGTCTGCGGCGGCCCAGGCTTCCGCCTCGGCCAAGGTGTCCACCGTCAGCACCACAAGGCTGCCGATCATCTGGCCATCCGGGCCCAGGAAGGGGCCAGCCATTTCCACAATGCCGCTGCGGGCAATGTGGTCCAGATGGGCGGCGCGGTTGTCCAGGCGGGTTTGCAGGTGGCCGGGCTTGTCTATGCAGATCAGGGCAGCGCGCATGCGGGTCATTCCTCTTTCAGCGGGCGGGACAGAAGCGACTGGATCGCTTCGGCAATACTCGTCTTGTGATCGAAAAGATCAACCAGCATGGCGGTAATCGGCATTTCAACACCCCGCGCCCCTGCCAGCCGCGCCACGGCCCGGGCCGTGGCCACACCTTCCACGGTCACGGTCGGGTCAAATGCCTCTTCCCGGCCAAGGGCCAGACCAAAGCGATAGTTGCGCGACTGAAGCGACGTGCAGGTCAGCACCAGATCCCCGAATCCCGAAAGCCCCATCAGCGTTTCAGGTTGCGCGCCAAGATCGGCGGCAAAGCGGCGGATTTCGGCAAAGCCCCGTGTCATCACTGCGGCACGGGCGCTTTCCCCAAGGCCCTGGCCCATGGCGGCCCCGCTGGCGATGGCAATCACGTTCTTCAGCGCCCCGCCCAGTTCGGCGCCCAGCACATCGCGGTTGCGATAGATCCGCAAGGAAGGCACGGCAATATCGGCCTGTGCGGCAAGGGTGGCATCACCGTCGGTGCCAGCCAGCGTCAGCGCGGTGGAAAGCTGCCCCGCGATATCGG
The DNA here is from genome assembly GCA_023260935.1 of Paracoccaceae bacterium. GTDB lineage: Bacteria > Pseudomonadota > Alphaproteobacteria > Rhodobacterales > Rhodobacteraceae > Pseudotabrizicola. The sequence goes on along the minus strand of JALQTL010000392.1, from coordinate 2,742 downwards.
CGGCGAAGCTGGGCCCGGTCAGCACCATCGCACTGGCGGCGGGGCAGATCCGCTGGATCATCGCCGTCGGGCCCTGAAGCGTTTCCAGATCGATCCCCTTGCAACAGGCCACCAGCCGCCGGCCATCAAGCACCGCCGCATGCTGTTGCAGGGTTCCGCGCAGGGCTTGCATCGGCACGGCAAGAAGCACGGTCGCACAGCCCGCAAGATCGCTGATTTCCGCCGTGACAGAGACGGTTTCGGGCAAGATCATCCCGGGCAGCCGGGGCGCTTGCCGGCTGCGCCGCAGGGCATCGGCGGCGGCAGGATCGCGCGCCAGCAGCAGCACGGGCCGCCCCGACAGGCCCTGAACCACCGCCAGTGCCGTGCCGAACGCGCCCGCGCCGATGATGCCGATCATGACTTTGCCCCCTTCTTGCCGGACCCGATCAGGGCAGGTGCGGTCTGATCCAGCGGCCAGCGCGGGCGGGCGATGACCTCGCCCTGATCCTGCCTTCCGGTCTGCATAAGCTCCAGCCCGGCATAGGCGATCATCGCAGCATTGTCGGTGCACAGCCCCAGCGGCGGGGCCACAAAGGCAAACCCCTGCCCTTCGGCCAGCGTCTGAAGTGCCTGCCGGATCGGCCCGTTGGCCGCAACGCCGCCCGCAACGGCAAAGCCGAAGGAGCCTTCGCTTCCAACCTCGGCCCGGAAAGCTGCCATCGCACGGCGCGATTTTTCTGCCAGCACATCACAGACCGCCGTTTGAAACGCGGCACAAAGATCGGCCCGGTCCGCCCGGGTAAGCCCGCCCTTTTCGGCGACCACACCATCCCGCGCCCGCAGGACGGCCGTTTTCAGCCCCGAAAAGCTGAGGTCGCATCCCGGCCTGTCCAGCAAGGGGCGGGGCAGGGTGAAACGGCGCGCGGTGCCGCTGCACGCTTCGGCCTCTACCGCCGGGCCACCGGGTTGCGGCAGGCCCAGCATCTTGGCCACCTTGTCAAACGCCTCTCCCGGGGCGTCGTCGATGGTGCCGCCCAGCCGCGTAAAACTTTCCGGTCCCTTCACGATCAGGAACTGGCAATGCCCGCCTGATACCAGAAGCATCAGATAGGGATAGGCCAGACCGTCGGTCAGGCGCGGGGTCAGCGCATGGCCTGCCAGATGATTGATCCCCAGCAGCGGCAGGCCTGTCGCCGCGGCAAGGCCCCGGGCAAGCATTACCCCGGAAAGCACCCCGCCAATCAGCCCCGGCCCTGCGGTGACGGCAATCGCATCCATATCCGTCAGAGTCATGCCCGCCGCGTGCAGGGCCCGTTCCACGCAACCATCCAGACGCTCGGCATGGGCGCGGGCGGCAATTTCGGGCACCACGCCGCCAAAATCAGCATGAAGGGCCGTTTGGCCTTCAACAACCGATGACAGGATTTCCGGCCTGTCTGTCAGACGCACAACGGCCGCCGCGGTATCATCGCAGCTTGATTCGATTCCAAGGATGGTCAGCGACTGTGCCATGGTCTGCCGTTGCGCGATGGGTCAGGGGGAGGTAACACCACAACCATGGCCCCGCAATCCCGTGCCCTTCCCGTTCTTGTCACGCGGCCGGAACCGCAGGCCTCCCGCTTTGCCGAAGATCTGCTGGCGGAATTCGGCACCCTTGTGCGCCCGATCATCAGTCCGGTTCTGGCACCTGTCTTCCCGGTGCCCGTCTTGCCCGCAGGCCCGTTCGGTGCGGTGATTCTGACATCGGAAACAGCAGTACATGCGGTGCACCGCCTGACGGCGCAGGGTGCCCCAATGCCCGCCAAGGCCTTTTGTGTGGGCGACAGAACCGCGGAAGCCGCACGTTCGGCAGGTTTTTCTGCCATTTCCGCTGGTGCAGACGCCAGCGCGCTGGCTGACCTTGTGATTGCGCACCGTTCGGAAGGCCCGTTTCTGCATCTGCGCGGGCGCGATACCCGGGGCGGGCTGATGGAACGGCTGCACAAAGCCGGCGTGCCGGCGGATGATTGCATCGTCTATGCGCAAGACCCGGTTCCCTTGTCGGATGAGGCGCTAAGTTGCCTTGCCTTGCTGGGCAGGCTTGTGGTGCCGCTGTTTTCGCCGCGCACGGCAACATTGTTCTTTCGCGGCCTCGAATCGGTTCCGTGCGTGGCGGAGCTGACCATCGTGGCGATCAGCCCGGCCGTGGCGGCGGTCTGCCCGGAAGGGCTGTGCCACCGCGTCCTGACGGCGCAACGGCCGGATGCCGCAGGAATGATGGCAGTTCTTGCCCGCGTCGTCTTCAACGCTTGAACCTTGTTTGCCCACGGGATTAGGGTTGGGAGAAGGCCGTTCCCGCACGGCCTTACCGTCAGAACAGGATGATCAGCCATGGCCAAGCCCGAACGCCCGACCAAAGCGGCAAAGGATGACGTGGCCCCGGACGTGGCCTCTGATGTGCCCACGACGGAAAATGCCGTGCCACCGGTCGAAACCCCCGAACCGCCCCGGCATGGCAGCGAAGAGGCAGATCCTCCATCTGAAGCCACCACGGATCATCGCGCTGAAGCCGATACCAGTGCGCCGGCTGAAGATCGGGAAGAAAAGCCTGCCGAGAACGTGGCAGATCTGTCCCCGACCCCCGCGCCAGCCGCCACGTCGCTGCGCGAGGTCCGCGTAGAGCGCAAGGGTGGCTTCCTGCCCATGGTTGCGGGCGGGATTCTGGCTGCCGCGGCGGGCTATGGCGTTGCCACCTATTTCCCCGTGCTGCCTCAGCAGACC
>JALQTL010000376.1 GCA_023260935.1 Paracoccaceae bacterium | reverse complement strand
TAGCATAGTGGTGGCAGGTGGCAAGGGGTTATCCACAGTTATTCTATTTCAACTAAATCGGGACGTATCTCCGCTACTTTTTGTACACACTCCCACGTTTCCATCTTTCTTCCTCTAAAGAGTTCGTTGGTTTTCTCTATCCACTCTATGATGTGTTTGCCGTGTTATCGGGACACCAGCCTTGCAGCAGCAGCGACCAGCGTTCGTTGCGGGCTCTGTCGAGTGTGCCGATCTCACGACCGGGGTCGGGTCGGGGTGCTTCGAGGATTGAGACCATCGTCTCGGGGGACTCATCACCGAAGCGGTCACGACCACGGAAGACGGATGTGCTCAGGTCATGGCTGTACCCATTGGCAGGCGTGATCGTCTTGAGCAGGTTCGTGAGTTCGATCAGGACGTTGAGGCGGGGAGAGTTAGCCACGTGACAACCTCGCAAACTGGCGTAAGAACTCAGCGGTCACGTCGGACAGGATCTTCGGTGTCTTGTCGTCTGCGACGCTGCGAAAGACCTGATCGACGGATGGACCGTAGAGCAGGTACACGTTGTTGGACAGGAGCTTGGCGGCTGACGAGTTGGCCAGTTTGTCACCGGGCTTGAGGCGCACAGCCAAGCCGACGTTTCCGTTGCGCAGGGTGACACTGGATCTGGATGGTGGCGTGCTGGAAATCGACTGGCGCGATGACGGAGTCTGGATGACCGGCCCCGTGGCCCATGTGTTTGACGGCTGGCTATCGCCGGCCTTTCTGGCTGCGCATCCATGAAACCGCCTGTCTTTTCCACCCTAGGCTGCCGTCTTAACGCTTACGAGACGGAAGCGATGAAGGAACTGGCCGCCGCGGCAGGGGTGGAAGGCGCCGTGGTGGTGAACACCTGCGCCGTCACCGCCGAAGCCGTGCGCAAGGCCAAGCAGGAAATCCGGAAGCTTGCCCGCGAACACCCGGGGGCGCCGGTGATCGTGACCGGCTGTGCCGCCCAGACAGAGCCCGAAACCTTTGCCGCCATGCCGGAAGTGACCCGCGTGATCGGCAACCACGAAAAGATGCAGGCGCAAACCTGGGCCGGCTTGCGCGCGCCCGCCGATTTCATCGGCACCACAGAGCGCGTCATGGTCGATGACATCATGAGCGTGACCGAAACCGCGGGCCACCTGATCGATGGTTTCGGCCGCCACCGCGCCTATGTGCAGGTCCAGAACGGCTGCGACCATCGCTGCACCTTCTGCATCATCCCCTATGGCCGGGGCAATTCCCGATCTGTTCCGGCGGGGGTGGTGGTCGAACAGATCAAGCGGCTGGTCGGCAAAGGTTTCAACGAAGTGGTGCTGACGGGTGTTGACCTGACTTCCTGGGGCACCGACCTGCCGGGCGGGCCTCGCCTTGGCGATCTGGTCATGCGCATCCTGCGCCTTGTGCCGGATCTGCCCAGGCTGCGCATCAGTTCGATCGATTCGATCGAGGCGGATGACAACCTGATGTTGGCCATCGCCACGGAACCCCGGTTGATGCCGCACCTGCACCTGTCGCTTCAGGCCGGGGATGACATGATCCTCAAGCGGATGAAGCGGCGGCACCTTCGGGATGATGCGATCCGCTTTTGCGAGGAGGCCCGCCGCCTGCGCCCCGACATTCTCTTCGGCGCCGACATCATCGCAGGCTTCCCGACCGAAACCGAAGAGATGTTCGTAAATTCCCTGCGTCTGGTCGAGGATTGCGATCTGACCTTCCTGCACGTCTTTCCCTTTAGCCCGCGCAAGGGGACGCCTGCCGCGCGGATGCCGCAGGTGAAAGGTGCCGAAATCCGCGACCGTGCAGCCCGTTTGCGTGCGCAGGGCGATGCAGCCCTTGCCCGCCACCTTGCCGCCCAGACGGGCAAAAGCCACCGCATCTTGATGGAATCCCCGCAGCGCGGCCGTACGGAACAGTTCACCGAAGTTGATTTCGCCGAAGAACAGCGCGAAGGCGCCATCGTGCAGGCCGTCATCCGCGGCCATGGCGCGACCCGCCTGTGCGCCTGACGTCCCGAGCAGGGCGCCCAGCGGCCAGCGACGATGCCTCCGGCGGGAGTATTTGACAAAGGTGCAAATCATGCACCTCGTGCCCTTGCACCTTTTCAAAATACTCCGGGGAGTCGGGGACGCAGTCCACGACGGGGCAGAGCCCCCCATTCAATGATCCCGCATGCGCCGGTATCCACGTCAACCCATGCTGCGGGGCATCGGGTTTTTTGCCTTGTTATAGGGTTTCCAGTCCACGATGTCGGGATAGAAGGTTTTTCGCCACGCCCGTACGCGCGGGTTCATCACCCGTTTCCACAGGGGGGGAATCATCGCAAGGGTCGTCATGGCCGGATAGCCGAAGGGCAGTTGTGGAGCGTCCTGTTCGGCATGGGTCTGAAGCAGTGGAAAGCGGCGGTCCGGCTTGTAATGGTGGTCCGAGTGGCGCTGCAGGTTGATCAGCAGCCAGTTCGAGGCCCGGTGTGCCGCGTTCCATGAGTGTCGCGGCAGGACATGTTCATATTTCCCTTCGCCCAGATGGCGGCGGGTCAGCCCGTAATGTTCGATGTAATTGACAAGTTCCAGCTGCCAGACTGCGACACCGGCCTGCCAGAGGAAGAGTGCCAGCCCTTCCCACCCCCCCAGCAGCGCCGCGAGGGTCACCATCAGAACCTGTAGCGCCCCATAGCGCCAGAACGGGTTTGATCGGTGCCAGGCAGGCAGGCCCTTGCGTGCCAGCATGGCGCGCTCTGCAGACCAGGCCGATTTCAGGCATTGCACAAGAACGCGGGGATAGAAGCGGTGGAAACCTTCGTTATAGCGGGCGGTCACCGGATCGCGCGGGGTGCCGACCCAGAGGTGATGCACCCTGAGGTGTTCGCTGCGGAAATGTCCGTAAAGCACCATGGCCAGCAGCAGATCGGCCAGCCCCCGCTCCAGCCGGTTCTTCTGGTGCATCAGCTCGTGGCTGTAGTTGATGCCGATCGTGCCCGAGATCACACCCATGCCGAAGAAAAGCCCGATCTTCTCGGCCGTGCCCAGATGGGGTGCCTGCGGCACATACCAGATCAGCCCGAAAAGGGTGATCGCCTGCAAGGGGGCCCAGATCAGGGTGATGAAGCGATACCAGATCAGATCGTCGGGGTCGGTAGCCAGATCCGGATTATCCGCGTTCAGGCCGGTGATCGCGTCGAGAAGCGAGAACAAGCCCCAGGAATAGAGAGGCAGCAGCAGCACCGTCACCCCTCCGACAGAAGCACCGACAAGGGCGAGCGGGATCATCAGAAGCGACAGCCAGAACGGCAGCGCATTGTGGAACCGGCGCATGTCTTCGGCGGGAATGATCGACATCTGGCCCTCGTGACGGAACAGCGCCATTCTAAGGGCCCCTGCGATGCGGTTTCAATGCGGCGAGAAGGCTGAAGCGGCGATGTCCCATGCCTTTCGCATGACTGTCGGCAGATCGCCGGGCCTGAAGGCTTCGCGCGGGACCAGCGTGCCACGCCGAATGTCCGCACCTGCAGGAAGGTCGGCCACCAGAAGCCGCAGGATCAGGTGGAAGTGGGTGAAGGTGTGGCGCACCTCGCCCTGTTCTTGCCAGGGTGCGTCGATCGGAGGGGGGCCGCCGGCACCATCCCAGCCGTCACCCGGAAAACCCCACATGCCGCCCAGCAGTCCACGCTCTGGCCGTCGTTCCAGAACCATCGCCCCGCCGCTGCGGGCTATCCACAAAACGCCTTGGCGCACGGGTTTCGCGGCTTTCGGCAGCTTGCCGGGCAGGCGGGCGGCGATCCCCTGCCGGCGCCCGGCGCATCCTTCCAGCAGCGGGCAGATGCCGCAGGCGGGGTTCCGGGGTGTGCAGATCGTCGCGCCCAGATCCATCATCGCCTGAGCGTGATCCCCCGGCCGACGGGACGGGGTCAGCCCTTCGGCAAGGCGGACGAGTTCGGGTTTGGCTGTGGGAAGGGGTGTTTCCACAGCGTAATAGCGCGCGATTACCCGTTCGACATTGCCATCGACGACCGTTGCAGCCTCGTCAAAGGCAATCGCGGCGACGGCGCTGGCGGTATAGGGGCCGATGCCGGGCAGCGTTAACAACCCCGCGCGGGTGCCGGGGAAGACACCGCCGTGATCGTCAACCACCGCACGCGCGCATTTCAAGAGGTTGCGGGCACGGGCGTAGTAGCCAAGCCCGGCCCATTCACCCATTACGGCATCATCGGGTGCTGCGGCCAGATCGGCCACTGTGGGCCAGCGTTCGGTGAAGCGGCGGAAATAATCACGGACCGATGCCACGGTTGTCTGTTGCAGCATGACTTCGGACAGCCAGACCGCATAGGGATCGGGGCGCCGACCCGCCGCCCTTTCGGCGGGTGATACGCGCCAGGGCATCACCCGGGCATTGCGGTCATACCAGGCCAGCAAAAGCTGGCTTTCTGCCGTGTCACGCAATCTTTATGGTCCTTTTTCGCGCGCGCCTCTGGCGGACGGGGTCTGCTGGCGTAAGATAGCCATACAATCACCGAGGACCAGATGGCCCGCAACCAAAGCCCGCCCCGTTCGTCCGCGCCGCGTGCCCTGTCTTCGCGCGCGGCCTTGCCGCCATCGGCGGAACGGCGAATGCGCGGCTTCGAAGCGGCCTTCGGCTTCATGAAGGAACCGGTGCGCCGCGCCGGCGAATCGCGCGGCTTTGCCGTCACGCGCCTTCTGACCCATTGGGCCGAGGTAGTGGGCGAAGATCTTGCCCGGGCGACACGGCCGGTCAAGGTGGGCTACGGGCGCGAAGGCTTTGGCGCCACCCTGACCCTGCTGACCACCGGGGCCATGGCCCCGATGATCGAGATGCAGAAGGAACAGATCCGCACCCGCGTGAATGCCGTCTATGGCTATAATGCCATCTCGCGCATCCATCTGACGCAGACCGCGCCCATCGGCTTTTCGGAAGGGCAGGCGGAATTCACCCCCGCCCCCAAGGCTGCCTCGGCCCCTGACCCGCTGATCCGGGCGGCGGCAGAGCGTGTGGTTGCGCCGATTTCCGACCCCGGCCTGCGCAGCGCGCTTGAAGCGCTGGCGGAAAACATCCTAAACCGACGCAAAGTGAAAGAAGGCGAATGAGCATGAAGTTGAAATCCTCTCTGGCCGCCGCGGCCGTTCTTGGCATTGCCGGGCTTGGCCTCTGGGGCCTTCAGGCGCAGGATACCTCGCTGCCGTTGACGCCGATCACCCCGGCTGCCGCGCAGGACAGCACAGCCCCTGCCGCACCGGCCGAAGCGATCGAGATCAAGGACATGACGTTGGGGCAGGAAGATGCCCCCGTCACGCTGATCGAATATGCGTCTTTCACCTGCCCGCATTGCGCGAATTTCCACGCCTCTGTCTTCAAGAACCTGAAGGCGGATTACATCGACACCGGCAAGGTGAAGTTCGTCTATCGCGAGGTTTATTTCGACCGGTACGGGCTTTGGGCCGCGATGACCGCGCGCTGCGGCGGAGAGATGAAGTATTTCGGCATTTCCGACATCCTGTATGACACCCAGCGGGAATGGGCGGCATCGGATGATCCGAATGTGGTGGTGGGCAACCTGAAAAAGATCGGCCGCACCGCGGGCATGGATGATGCGACGCTGGATGCCTGCCTGCAGAACGGCCCGATGGCGCAAGCCATGGTGGATCATTTCGAGGCCGGGATGAAGGAATTTGACGTGAAGGGGACGCCGACGCTGGTGATCAACGGCACCGTGCATCCGAACATGTCCTATGCCGATCTGAAGGCAATTCTTGACGCAGAGCTTGCGAAGTAAATGATGGCTCCTCTGGCGGGCGTGAAGGTCGTTGAACTGGCGCGAATTCTGGCCGGGCCCTGGGCTGGTCAGACCCTGGCAGACCTGGGCGCGGATGTTCTGAAGGTAGAGGCCCCGGAAGGCGATGATACCCGCCGCTGGGGCCCGCCCTTCATTGACCGGGAAGGCGACAGGTCGGCCGCCTATTTCCATGCCACAAACCGGGGCAAGCGGTCTGTAACCTGCGATTTCCGCACGCCCGAAGGGCAGGCCCTTGTGCGCCGGCTGGTGGCCGATGCCGATGTGGTGATCGAGAATTTCAAGGTGGGCGGGCTGGCCAAATACGGGCTGGATTATGAAAGCCTGCGCAAGGTCAACCCGCGGCTGATCTATTGTTCCATAACCGGCTTCGGGCAGGATGGCCCCTATGCGCACCGCGCCGGCTATGACTTCATCATTCAGGGCATGGCCGGATTGATGAGCGTGACCGGAGAGCCCGAGGGACAGCCCCAGAAGGTGGGGGTTGCGGTGACCGATATCTTCACCGGCGTCTATGCCGCCACGGCAATTCTGGCCGCCCTGCACCAGCGCCATGCCAGCGGGCAGGGGCAGCAGATCGACATGGCGCTGATGGATGTGGCGGCAAGCATCATGGCCAATCAGGCGATGAACTATTTGGCCACTGGCGTTGCGCCACAGAAGATGGGCAACGCGCACCCCAACCTTGCGCCCTATGCCGTGTTCGACTGTGCCGATGGCTGGCTTATTCTGGCCACGGGCAATGACGGGCAATATCAGCGTCTGTGCCGTATTCTGGGGCTGGAGGAAATGGCCACGGCGCCGGATTTCCTGACCAATGCCGACCGGGTCCGGAACCGGGCCGAAATGACCCGCCGCCTGACAGCCGCCACGAAAACTTGGTCAAAGGCCGATCTTCTGGCCGCCTGCGAGGGCGAAGGCGTGCCTGCGGGGCCGATCAACGATCTGGCCGAGGTTTTTGCCGATCCGCAGATCGTGGCGCGCGGTATGCAGATCGCTCCGGGCGGCATTCCGGGGGTGCGGTCCCCGTTCCGCTTTTCGGGGGCGGAACTGGCGCTGGACTGGCCGGCGCCGAAACTGGGCGAACATCAGGGCGACCTTCCGGATTGACCGTTCCGGGGGGGCGGGGCTGTTTGGTCCAGAAGCCGTTTCAGGGCAGCGTCAAGGGCGGCGGCGTCATCCAGCCGCAGCCGTACCACCATGGCCAGAACGCGGTGCCGATGAGCCGCCGGCAGGCGGACCTGATCCTTTTCGGTGGTTACAAGCTGTGCGCCCAGCAGGGTGGCTTCCGTTTCCAGCCGGTTCAGAAGCAGGTCGGAAATCGGCTGATGGTCATCCAGCGGAATGGCCTTCACCACCTCGGCCCCTTCGGCCTTCAGGGTGGCAAAGAACTTGTCGGGATAGCCGATACCGGCAAAGGCCAGAACCCTTTGCCCCCGCCAGTCCATCCCCATCTGCAAGGGGGCAAGATGGCCGGTCAGATGCGGAAGTGCCAAGGCCCCGCCCCATTCCCTGCGAAAGCTTTCCTGCGCTTCGGCCGGCCCGATGGAAAGCAGAAAGTCGGCTCGCTTCAGCCCCACCTCGACGGGCTCGCGCAGCGGGCCTGCGGGAAGGCATAGACCATTGCCAAAGCCGCGCGCCGCATCCACGACCACAATCGACAGATCCTTCACGACCCCCGGGTTCTGGAAGCCGTCATCCAGCAGAATGATCCGGGCACCGGCGGCCTCGGCCGCGCGCACGCCGGCAGCCCTGTCCCTTGCCACCCATGTTGGCGCAAAGGCCGCCAGCAGCAGGGGTTCGTCTCCGACATCCTCAGCCCCGTGATGGCGCAGATCTACCCGCAGCGGCCCCAGTTCCCTTCCGCCATACCCGCGCGAGACGACATGACAGTCAGCCCCCATCGCCAGCAGGCGTTCGACAAGGGCGATGGTTGTGGGCGTTTTGCCTGTTCCCCCGGCATTCAGGTTGCCCACGCAGATCACCGGCACCCCGGCCTGATACCCCGGGCGGCTAACCCGCCGGGCGGTAACACCGGCATAAACGGCGCCCAAAGGGCGCAGAAGTTGCGCCAGAAGTCCCGGGCTCTGCGGCGGATTCTGCCAGAAAGAGGGTGGTTTCATCCTGTGGCCCTGTCTGCCAGATTGCGGATGATCGTCAGCACCCTTTCGGTCGCCTCGGCCCCGTCGGAAACGACGGACCATGCAGCCTCGGCCAGACGGGCCGCCTTGTCCGGGGCCATGAGGTCGGAAACCGCATCGCCAAGGTCTGCGGCATTGCCAACCGCACGCGCCGCGCGGGCCGCTCCAAGACGCCCGAATACATTTCCGAATTTCCCCGGCCGGGGGCCGTAAAGGATGGCAGAGCCAAGTGCCGCCGGTTCCATCGGGTTGCGGACGCAGCCCTGCCCGGTCAGCGACCCGCCCATGTAGGTGATTGGGGCCAGCCGGTACCACAGGCCCAGTTCGGCCATCCCATCGGCTACAAAGACCTCGACATCCGGCTCGGGCTCTTCATCGGCAGACCGGCGTGCAACGATCCAGCCTTCCTGATCCGCCAGCCGGTCGGCCAGTCCGTCGGCACGGGCGGGGTCTGCCGGCGCGATGATAAGCAGCAGCCGGTGTGCCAGCCCAAGGGCAGCGCGGTGCGCAAGGATGATGGCGCTTTCTTCCGCCTCGGGAAGGCCTGCGGCCAGCCAGACCGGCCGCGTGGCCAGCAGGCGGGCAAGGGCCGCGCGCTCCGCCTCCAGGCAGGGCAGGGCCGCGCTGTCCTCCTCCAGCCGGCCCGTTACTGCCACGGCGGAAAGCGAGGCGCCGGCTTTGCGGAACAGCCGCGCGGCGGCCTCGTCCTGCACCATGACATGGCGAAAGCCCTGAAGTGCTGCCCGCACCAGCCCCGGATACCAGCCTTCCCTGTCGCGCATCAGATAGGGCGTGCGGCCATCGACCAACATCAGCGGAAGCCCCCGCTCTTCGGCCTCATGCAGAAGGGCGGGGCGCAATTCGCCATCGGCAAAGACCCCAAGTTCGGGGCGCCAGTGATCCAGAAACAGCCGGGCATCCTGTGGAATATCGGGCGGGGCCGGTTGCACGATCACGCCCGCCGCCAAGGGGGGCAGGGGTTCCGGACAAGTCATCAGCACGATGAACCCATCGTCGGTGGTCAATCGCAGGGCCAGTTCGCGCAGCCCGCGCGCGGTTTCTTCGGACGGCGCATGCAGCCAGACCAGACGCCCCGGCGGCCGCATGGAGCGTTCAACCCCAGAGTCACCTTCACGGCGCGGACGAAGGTTGTAAAGCGTCAGGCCAAGGGAATGAACCATTCCGCCCGGCTCAGGCGCCCAGTTCCTCGGTGGGCGAGGCAGCCCTTTCTTCATCCCGCAGGCGGTGGATATGGGCGATGAAATACCGCATGTGGGCATTGTCGACGGTGCGCTGCGCCTCGGCCTTCCATGCCTTGTGGGCCGAGGCATAGTCCGGGAACATGCCGACGATATGGATGTCATTCACATCCCGGAACACGGTCTTGGAAGGATCTTCCAGTTCGCCGCCGAAGACGAGGTGGAGACGCTGGGTCATGCATGAACTCCGGTAACTGTGGGTGGGTCGTTGACCCTTGGCGAGTCGCGCGCAGCCTAACGAGGCGCGGGGCGGGGTCAAGTGGAGCCGCCGTTACCAATTGGAAAGGTTCCGCCCCTAGCGTGGCGCTACCGCAGGATCGCGGCGCAGGATCGGGTGAAACCCTTGATGTCATGGTGGCCCTTCAATTCGGGTATCGGCTTTTGTGGGCTTTTGTGCCTGTGGCTGGCATCGCCGGTTCAGGCGGCCCCATCCGTTGCCGCCCTGTGTGACACGGCGGCCCATCAGGCTGCGCAGGAATCCGGGGTTCCGGTTTCGGTGATGCTGGCCATTACCCGGGCGGAAACCGGGCGCAGCCTTTCGGGCACGCTGTCCCCCTGGCCATGGGCCATCAATCGCGCCGGACGCGGCGCCTGGTTTCCCAGCCAAGAGGAAGCCATTGAAGCCGTCGCCTAGGCCATCGCGGGGGGAGAGAGGAACATCGACATCGGCTGTTTCCAGATCAACCTGCACTGGCATGGTCAGGCTTTCCGGTCGCTGGAAGATATGTTCGATCCTGCCCGCAATGCCCGGTATGCCGCGAAATTTCTTTCCTCGCTGCATGCGGAATCCGGTGACTGGTCTGCCGCCATCGGGGCTTACCATTCCCGCCGGGAAGATGATGCCACGCGGTATCTGGCCCGGGTCGAGGATCTGATGGCAAGGTCCGTTCCCACCGATTCCTATGCCGCGCCACCGCAAGCCCCGGCCAATGCCCCTTCGCGGCCGGCGCGGGTGAACCGCTTTCCCCTGTTGCAGGGGGGGCGGCCCGGGGCGCTTGGGTCGCTTGTGTCATCACCTGGCGACGCGCCGATCATTCCCTTGATCCGATAGGTTCCAGATGCCCCTTCTGCAGATCAGAAATATCTTTCAGCCAACCATCCTTCTGGCGCTGGCGCTGATGGCGGTGATCGTGATGATGGTGCTGCCGGTACCCGCGTGGGTCCTGGACCTTGGGCTGGCCCTTTCCTTCGCGCTGGCCATCCTGATGTTGACCGTCACCCTGTTCATCGAGCGTCCGCTGGATTTCTCGGCCTTCCCGACGATCCTTCTGGCATCGCTGCTGCTCCGGCTTTCGCTGAACGTGTCTTCCACGAAACTGATCATCGGGCAGGGCCATACCGGCACGGATGCGGCCGGTTCGGTGATCGAGGGTTTTGCCAGCTTCATCATGGGCGGGAATATTCTGCTGGGCGTGGTCATCTTCTGCGTCTTGTTGATCGTGAATTTCATGGTCATCACCAAGGGCGCGGGCCGGATGGCCGAGGTGGGTGCCCGCTTTGCGCTTGACGGGATGCCGGGCCGCCAGCTTGCCATCGATGCCGACATGGCGGCCGGGGCGATCGACCACGCCGAAGCAAAGGAACGGCGCGAGCGCGAGTTGGCCGAGACGAACTTCTTCGGCTCACTGGATGGCGCATCGAAATTCGTGAAGGGCGATGCCGTTGCGGGCCTGCTGATCACGCTGCTCAACATCGTGATGGGCCTTGTGATGGGCGTCTTCGTGCATGGCATGGATGTTGGCCGCGCGTTCGAAACCTATGCCATTCTGACCGTAGGTGATGGTCTGGTCAGCCAGATTCCCGCAGTGGTCATTTCGGTGGCTGCGGCGCTTCTTCTGGCTCGGGGCGGTTCGAAAGGGGCGGCCGATGTCTCGTTCTTTGCGCAACTGGGGCGCTATCCCGGGGCGCTTGGCACGGTGGCTGTGCTGCTTGCACTTTTTGCACTGGTGCCGGGCATGCCGTTCCTGCCTTTCATCCTGGGGGCGGCTCTTCTGGGCGGGACAGCCTATATGGTGCATCGCGCAAACTCTGCGCTGCCCGGGGATGCGGCGCCACTGCCTGCCGATCCACCCCGCAAGCGCCCGCTGGGCGATGTGCTTGATTTCGACGAAATCCATCTGGAATTCGCCCCCGATCTTGTGTCGATGGTGCTGGACCCGGCAACAGGGCTGGATGGCCGTATCGGCAATATGCGCAATCATATTGCCTCGGGCTTCGGCCTGATCCTTCCAGAGATCCGGCTGACCGATGAACCGATGCTGCCACCCAATACCTACCGCATCCGCATTCAGGGGGTGGAACGGGTGACAAATCGCCTGCGCCCTGACCGCGTGTTGGCGCTGTTGTCCGATGGCGCGGTCGCCCCCCCGGGTGAAGATGTGGCCGAGCCTGTTTACGGAACACCTGCGCGCTGGATTGCCCCCGATGATCAGGAGGCAGCCGCCATCAGCGGCCTGACGGTGGTTTCCCCGCCCGAGGTTCTGGCGACCCACCTGCTTGAAGTGATCCGCGCCAATCTGGCCCGGTTGCTGACATTGCGGGGCCTGCGCCGTCTGCTGACCGAATTCGTCAACGTGTCTGATCCGGTCCGGGCCGAAATGAACCGCAAGCTGATTGACGAGATGGTGCCCGAAAAGGTTCCGGTCGACCTGCTGCTTTCGGTGCTGAAACTGCTGCTGGAGGAGCGAGTCTCGATCCGAAACCTGCCGCTGGTGCTGGAAGCCATCGCCGAGGCGCGGGGCCTGCCCTCGCCCGAGGCGATCTGCGAACATGTGCGGCAACGGCTTGGCTTTCAGCTGGTGGCCGAGCTTCGGCGCGAAGATGGCACCATTCCGCTGATCCAGATCGCGCCTGAATGGGAACAGGCGTTCCGCGATCATCAGATTGATGGGGATCGCGGGCACCGCGACGTTGCCCTGCCCCCCGACCAGTTCGCCCGCCTGTCCGCCCAGATCGCCGACCGGGTAAATCGCGCGGCCGAGGCCGGGATTTCGGCGGCTCTTGTCACCTCATCCTTGCGCAGGCGCTTCCTGCGGACTGTCACGGCTGCACGCGGGCTGACCGCGCCGGTGGTTTCTTATGAGGAAATCGGAATGGAAGCCCGGCCCGCCATCGTCGGTCTGGTGGAAAGATGAAGGCGCTTTTCGACCTGTTGCTTGCCTATCAGGGTGCGGCGGCCGCCGTTGCAGAAACGCTTGTTCTGGTCTTTCTGCGGGTGGGGGCAGCAATGGCGGCCCTGCCTGGCCTTGGCGAACAATCCATTCCGGTCCGTGTGCGGCTGGGTCTGGCAGTGGCGGTGACGCTGGCCGTGCTACCGGCCGTGCCTGCGGGTAGCCTGACCGCGCAATCCTTTGCCGCAGAAGTGGCGCTTGGCCTGCTCTTGGGCCTGTCGCTTCGGTTCTTCGTCTTTGCGCTTTCCACCGCGGGCACCATCGCGGCCAATGCAACCTCACTTTCGCAGCTTTTCCCCCAGGCCGGAGAGCCGCAGCCGGCGCTTTCCACGCTGTTTGTCATGGCCGGCCTTGCACTGGCCATGCAGGCAGACCTGCCGCTGCATCTGGTAAGCTATTTCGTGGTCTCATACGATCTGTTGCCAATGGGCAATTGGCCGCGCGCCGGCGATCTGGCTTCATGGTTCGCCCATCACGCGGATGACAGCTTTTCGCTGGCTTTCGCCTTGGCGATGCCCTTCGTGATTGCGTCGCTTTTGTATAATCTGGCGCTTGGGGTCATCAACCGTTCGATGCCGGCCTTGATGGTTACCTTCGTGGGCGCGCCGGCGCTGTCGCTGGGCGGGCTTGCCCTTCTGGCCATCGTCGCCCCCTTTGCGCTGCAGGCGTGGTTCGGCGCGTTTTCGCGCTTTCTGACAAACCCCTTCCCTTGGCCATGAGGTCCGCCAATGTCACAAGGGGCTGAGGAGGATGACGACCGCACGCATGACCCGACGGCCAAACGCCTCGACGATGCGCGAAAGAAGGGCGATATCGCAAAATCCACCGATCTGTCGGCCGCCGCCGGCTACATGGGGCTTTTGCTTGCCGGGGTCATGTCGGGCGGCGTTCTGATCACGGCGTTTCAGGCCGGTGCATCGTTGCTGGGCCAGGCGCCGATGATATCCTCGCTGGCGTCAACGGGTGCCAGATCGGCGCTGGCAGGCCCCTTGCTGGCATTTCTGGCAGTGCCGGCCCTGTTTCTGGGTCTGCCCGCTTCGGCCAGCCTGCTGGCGCTTGTGGCGCAGCGCGCCATTGTCGTGGCCCCTGACAAGCTGATCCCAAAGCTTTCCCGGATCAACCCGCTCGCGAACGCCCGGCAGAAGTTCGGTATGGAAGGGATTGTCGAATTCTTGAAAAGTGCCGTGAAGATGGGGCTTGTGGGGTTTATCCTTGTTCTGTTCTTCCGCAGTGAACTGGGTGGGTTCATCCTGACCACGGCCCTTGATCCGGCCCAGGGTCTTTTGGTGCTTTGGCACGGACTTGGCAGCTTTCTTGCCCTTGTGACCCTGATCACACTGGGTATCGGCGCGCTTGACCTGCTTTGGCAGCGGCATGCTCTGATCAAGCGCAACCGCATGTCGCGCAAGGATCTGATGGATGAGATGAAAGAGCAGGATGGTGATCCGCATGCGCGTGCCGCCCGCCGGCAGCGGGGCCAGGATATCGCGATGAACCAGATGCTTGCCGATGTGCCCGCCGCAACGGTGGTGATCGTCAACCCGACGCACTTTGCCGTGGCGCTGAAATGGCAACGTGGCTCGGGCCACCCGCCCATGGTGGTGGCAAAGGGGGTAGATGAGGTGGCCCTCCAGATCCGCAAGGTTGCGACCGAGGCCGGGGTTCCCATTCATTCCGATCCGCCAACAGCGCGGGCCATTCATGCCACCGTTCCGATCGGGCAACCCATCCAGCGCGGCCATTTCGAAGCGGTTGCCGCCGCGATCCGCTTTGCGGAAGCTCTTCGGAAGAAATCACGAAAGCCAGCTCTATGACCCCGGATGAAGCGCGCCTGCTAAGGATTGCCGCCACGGTGCGGGACAAGCGGTTGCAGGATCTGGCCGCTGCCACGGCCGCTTGCGAGGCCACACGGGCTGGCCTTGCCGCCTTGGGTGCGCATGGCAAGGAAAGCGGCCTGTCCCCATGGGAAGCCGCCTTCGCGATCGAGCGTCATGATCTTTGGCTGATGCAACGGCGGGCAGCGCTGAACCTGCAACTGGCTCGCCAGATGGCCGAATGGGAAAGTTTGCATGCAGAGGCGCGCCTGGCTTTCGGTCGGGCGCAGGCGCTGGAGGGCGTGTTGAGCCGGCGCTGAGCGCGCCGGGTCAGACGTCTTGCCGGACGATATCGGTGATCAGCACATCCGTTGCGCCATCGCCCAGGATCTTGCGGGCCACTTCCAGCAGGGCGCCGCGCAGCAAAACCAGATTGGCCGCATCGGTGAAGGATCCCCGGAACCCGCCCGTATTGGCATGATCGAACAGTGTTTGAAGAAGGGCGTCCCGGAGCTTTGGTTCCAGTGCATAGACCATTTCAGTCATGCCCTGACCGACCTCGATGCTAAGCGACAGGGCCACCATCGAGGTGATGCGCCCCTCTTCGACGATCGGCACGACGAACTGGTTCGAAAGCTTTGCATATTCGGGGATGACCGTCGGATCGGATACCTCTGGCTTGGCCGTTTCTGCCGCGGGCTCGTGCGGCTTCAGCACCAGCCCGGCCCCCGCCCCTGCGGCTAGCCCCGCCATTGCAAGGATAAGTGGAAGAAGTTTGCCCATAATCGCCCCCTTCAGAACGGCAAGAGTATGTCGGCGATCTGCTGGCCATAGCCGGGCTGCTGCACATCCGAAATCTGTCCGCGCCCGCCATAGGAAATGCGTGCGCCCGCGATCTTGTCATAGGTGATCTCGTTCTGACGCGAGATATCGGCCGGCCGGACGTAGCCCGTGACCAGAAGTTCCCGCAGCTCGAAATTCACACGCACTTCCTGCTGCCCCTCTATCCGCAACACACCATTGGGCAGTTGTTCAACCACCGTGGCCGCCACCCGCAGGGTCAGCTTTTCATTGCGCGATACGGTGCCGTTTCCGGAAAAGTCAGAGGACGAACGGGTATCGACCGCTTCGGCCATCGAGGCTCCCGTGGGCAGTTTTTCGTCAAGCCGCTGCGGGATGCCGAACAGTGACGGGATTCCCATGGTTCTGCTGCCGGTCCGGTTGCGCCCCGTGCTGTTCGAGATGCTGGCACTATCGTCGATTTCGATCACCACGGTCAGGATATCGCCGCGCCGCACCGCCCGCCGGTCGCCCAGAAGCGAGGCCTGGCTTGCCGACCAAAGTGAGGCGTCATATCCCGGCCCTTCCCCGTCGGCCGTGTCTGGAAAGGGGGTGGAATACATCGCATGGTGAGAATAGCTGCCTTCTAGAGGTGTGAAATCGGGTGCGCGCCCGACCTGTTCAAGCTTGGCGCATCCGGCAAGGCTGATGGCAAGGGCGAGGGTAACAGAAAGGGCTTGGTGCATGGGGCTTAGCCTTCGGATGCAGTGGCGCGCACTGTGCCGTCGGGCATGATCCGCCCTACCACGGTATTGCGCGAGGCAAGATTGATGACGCGGATCGTGTCGCCTGTCGCGCCAGCTGCAAGTGCGCGACCTTCGGTCATGATCGACAGGCCGTTCGACATGAAGGCAAGTGTCACGATCTGGTTTCGGGCAATGACGGTTGGCGGCCCCACGGAATTTGGCAGAAGAGGGCGGCCCGGATAGATCGTCACACGGGCTTCAAGCCCGACTACCTGGTCCGGGGCTTGCAGCGCGCCCGGGATCTGCGCCTCAACCCGGGCCAGATCGCCATCCTGGATGATCTGTCCGGCCTTGATCAGGCGGTTGGCCACCAGCGAGTCGGCCAGAAGGGGTGTGGGGAGCAGGCATAGAAGAAGCCACTTCATCAGCGCACCTGAGACGTGGCCGACAGCATCTGGTCTGCTGCGGTGATGACCTTGGCGTTCAGCTCGTAACCGCGTTGTGCCTTGATCAGTTCGGTCACCTCGCGAACGGCATCGACAGAGCTTTCCTCCAAATAACCCTGGCGCAGCGTGCCAAGGCCATCGGTGCCGGCGGTCCCGGTCAGCGCCGGGCCGGAAGCCGCTGTTTCGCGGAACATGTTTGACCCCAGCGCTTCCAGCCCCTTTTCGTTGGCAAAGCCGGCAAGCGACAGTTGGCCCAAAAGCTCTGGCGTCGGACGATCCCCGAAATAGGCATAGATCTCGCCATCCGGGTTGATGGCAAGGGACTGCGCATCGGTGGGAATGGTAATGCCTGGCGCAAGGGGATAGCCTTCCGAAGTGACAACCTGCCCATCGGCTGAGCGTTTCAGTGCCCCGTCACGGGTATAGGCCGTGCCCCCGCCGGGAAGCGAAATCTCCAGATACCCGCGGCCTTCAATGGCCACGTCAAGATCGCCCGATGTTGCGGTCAGAGCGCCTTGTGACAGAACGACTGACACCGCCGAGGGCCGGACGCCCAGCCCGATCTGCACCCCGGTGGGCAGAACCGTGCCGTCGCCCGATGTGACCTGCCCCGGGGTCGAGGCCTGCTGATAGGCCAGATCGGCAAAGTCTGCCCGCCGGGCGTTGTAGCCTGTGGTGGACATGTTGGCGAGGTTGTTGGAAACGACATCAACCCGCATCTGCTGTGCGGCCATGCCTGTTGCTGCAATGTGAAGTGCCTTCATGATGCTGCTCCCTTAACGGCCAAGAACCTGAATTGCGGATTTTGCCCTTTCGTTTTCGGCATCAAGGAAACTCTGGCCCAGTTCATAGGCGCGCTGAACCTCGATCATCCGGGCGATTTCCTGCACTGGGTTGACGTTGCTTTCTTCAAGAAAGCCTTGGCGGATCAGGCCGGATTCGGCGGGGTCCGCACCTTGCGCATAAATGACAGTTCCGGCCGCATGCTTCAGCGACAAGGGATCCGTGGGTTGCCAAAGACCAATCTGTGCGACGGCCGCGCCATCGGCCGACAGCGTGCCGTCAAGGCCAATTGAAATCTGCCGGGCGCCATCGGGCAGGCGGATCGGTGCCCCCCCCGCATCCAGAAGCGGGAACCCTTCGTTGGTGACAAGGATGCCTTCCTCCGACGGGGTGAAACTGCCGGCGCGGGTCAGGCCCTGACCGGCCGGCGTGTCGACAAGAAAGAAGCCGTCCCCTTCGATCGCAAGGTCGAAAGTGCTCCCGGTCTGGACAAGGCCACCTTGCGAAAGATCAAGCTCGCGCACATTCCCCCGGGCCATCGACAGCGAAGGTTCCTCCCGCAGCCGGGCCACATACTCGGAAAATATCACGCCTTCCCGGCGAAATCCGGTGGTCGAAAGGTTGGCAATATTGTTGGCTACCACCTGCATTTCGCGCAGCAGGCCAGATTGCCGGGTCAGGGTCGTGTAGCTTGCCGTTTCCATGTCACTGCCCCCCGATTAAGGGAATGATGTCTGCGGTAAAGAAAGACACCAGCGTTGAAGTCATGAAAGACATCGAAACCCAGAAGACGATCAGCATCGCCCCGACCTTTGGCACGAAGGTCAGAGTCATTTCCTGAACCGATGTCAGTGCCTGAAACAGGCCGACAGAGACGCCCGCGGCCAGCGCGACGATCAGCAAGGGGGCTGATATCTGAACTGCGATCCAGACCGCATGACGTGTAGCATCGAAGACAAGTGTTTCAGCGGTCATCACACCGGCATCCTCAGGATTTCCTGATAAGCCTCGACCACCCGGTCACGGACAGTTACGACCGTCTCTACAGCGGTTTGAGAGGACGCGAGCGCCTCGACCAGCGCGTGCGGGTCTGCCTTGCCGGTCATCGCATCCATGGCTGTGCCTTCGGCGCGGTCAAGGATACCGGTAAAGGCATCAAGAACGTCTTCTGGCCCTTTTTCAAACCCGGATTCGCGCGGGGTCTGGAGTCCAAGCGGATGTGCGTTCGAATTGGCCAGAACGGCCAGCGATTTCCTGATATCCATTCTGGATCTCCTTAGCGGCGGATAAGATCAAACAGGCTTTGCGTCATCTGACGGG
>JALQTL010000360.1 GCA_023260935.1 Paracoccaceae bacterium | reverse complement strand
TGAGGCCGTGCCAGACCGCCTCGCGCGGGCCGCCCATCCGCATCGC
This sequence comes from Paracoccaceae bacterium, assembly GCA_023260935.1. Taxonomy (GTDB): domain Bacteria; phylum Pseudomonadota; class Alphaproteobacteria; order Rhodobacterales; family Rhodobacteraceae; genus Pseudotabrizicola. Next base: position 11,661 of record JALQTL010000360.1, on the reverse strand, counting down.
GAGGTTCAGAAGGCTGAGCTGCGTCGTCGCCGCCGGGTATTTGTCCAGCACCGCCTCGTAGCAGCGCACGCGGGTGAAGTGATCGACGTCGCCGGGCTTGGTCATGCCGACCACGGGGTGGATCAGCAGGTTGGCCTGAGCCTCTTTCGCGGCGCGGAAGGTCAGTTCCTGGTGTGCGCGGTGCAGCGGGTTGCGGGTCTGGAAGGCCACGACCTTGCGCCAGCCCATCTTGCGGAAGAAGGCGCGCAGCTCGTTCGGTGTGTCGCGCCGGGCCTTGAAGTCGTAATGTACCGGCTGCTGGATGCCGGTGATCGGCCCGCCCAGATAGACCTTTCCGGCCTGATTGTGCAGGTAATTCACCGATGGATGCGCCAGATCATCGGCGCCAAAGACCTTTTCCGCCTCACGCGTCTTGTTTGGCACCCATTTGTCGGTAACCGACAGGATGGCAAGGATCACACCTTCCTGATCACGCAGCGCGATGTCCTGCCCGGGTTCCACGGTTTCGGCGAATTTTTCGTTCACATCCAGTGTGATCGGGATCGGGAACAGCGCGCCCGAAGCGGTGCGCATATTCTCGACCACATTGTCGTAATCGGCTTCTGACATGAAGCCCTTGAGCGGATGAAAGCCGCCGTTCATCAACAGTTCAAGATCGCAGATCTGGCGTGGGGTCATATCCCATGACGGCAGGGCGCCCGCCTCGTGCTTCAGTTTCTGGGCGGATTCGTAAGACACATAAAGCTCCGGCACCGGAGCAAGGTTGGGAAGAGACATCGGTCACGCCTTTCAAGCAGTCGTCGCAGCGGGCGCAGGGCCCGTCGATCGCGCGGGGCTGTAGCGCGCGATTGTGACCGAAATCAAGCAAGAGCCCAGCAAGGCAAGGAAGAAAAGGCCAAAATGCTGCGGTTTTGGCGCAAGCGCGGCGGGTTTTCTGCATTGCGGCATTGAAGTGGGCGCATTTCCTTCAGGCTTGTGACGGAAAGGCCTGCGCTGGCCCGACGCAGCGTATGACGCCCGGGTCGAACAGCACCAGATGCGTCAGATCGGGCCGGGAGCGTGAGGAATAGAGCAATCCCTGTGCCCCCGCCGCCCGCGCGGCATCGGAAAACAACCATGTCGGCGCGTCTTGTCCCGCAGCGCGAATATCCTGCCAGACCACGGACAGTGCCGGGTTTCCGGTCATGTTCAGCACGGCATGTGCCTTGATCTGCAATGGCACCACGATACGCGACGGATCATCGGCGCGCAGATAGCGCCGGATCGCCACCGCACAGCCTTCAGGCGTCAGCGAGCCGTAGATCGCCGTCTGCCCACTATGATGATGGAACCGCCCTTCGGGCGATTGCACGGCCGCCAGCGGGTCCGCCCCGGCGGACAAAGCCCGCCAGAGCGTGCCGGAAAAGGGCAGGGCGCGGCGCAGGACGCGGCCGCCGGTCAGTGGCCGGCCAGAAACTTCTCGGCGTCCAAGGCAGCCATGCAGCCCATGCCGGCGCTGGTCACGGCCTGACGATAGATGTGGTCCGTCAGGTCACCGGCGGCAAAGACCCCGGGGATGGAGGTGCGGGTGCTGCCCGGTTCCACCTTTACAGAGCCGCCGTTGTGCAGCTCCAGCTGGTCCTTGACCAGTTCGCTGGCCGGCGCATGGCCAATGGCCACAAAGAAGCCGGCGCAGGGGATATCGGTGGTCTTCCCAGTTTCGACGTGGGTGGCGCGCACGGCCGTGACGCCAAGCGGGGTTTCATCGCCCAGCACCTCGGTCACGGAATGGTTCCACAGCACTTCGACCTTGGGGTGCTTGAACAGCCGGTCCTGCATGATCTTTTCGGCGCGCAGACTGTCGCGCCGATGAATCAGCGTGACCTTGGTTGCGAAATTGGTCAGGAAAAGCGCTTCTTCCACTGCCGTGTTGCCCCCGCCGATCACCACCACCTCTTTGCCGCGATAGAAGAAACCGTCGCAGGTGGCGCAGGCGGAAACACCGAATCCCTTGAACTTTTCTTCGGACGGCAGGCCCAGCCATTTGGCCTGCGCACCTGTGGCGAGGATCACCGCATCGGCGGTGAAGGTCGTGCCGCTGTCGGCCTTGGCGGTGAAGGGGCGGGAAGACAGGTCGAGCGACGAGATGTAATCGCTGATCACCTCGGCCCCCATCGCTTCGGCATGGGCCTGCATCCGCACCATCAGATCGGGGCCTTGAACATGCGTGTCACCGGGCCAGTTTTCCACTTCGGTGGTGATGGTCAGTTGGCCGCCGGGCTGAAGACCCTGCACCAGAATGGGGTTCAGCATGGCCCTTGCGGAATAAACGGCGGCGGTGTAGCCCGCCGGACCCGAACCGATGATCAATACGCGTGTGTGCCGAGTCTCGCCCATGGTGCCCTCTGTTCTAGCCGGGCCTACCATATAGGCGGGCAGGGCGCGGGCGGAAAGCCCCTGTTGTTATTGGCGCTGCAAGTTGCCAGAGCAGGCCGCTTTGCGAAACATGGGCGAAATAAAGCTGCGCAAAGTTGAAATATTATTGCGCAGAGGCATTCAAGTGCCTAGATAGGCAAAGAAGACGGAGGCAGTCATGGCCGGCTCTAAACTGGACCCGATAGATCGTCACATCCTGGCCGAGTTGCAGGCCGATGGGCGGATGACCAATGTGGAACTGGCCAAGCGGGTGGGCATCTCTGCGCCGCCCTGTCTGCGCCGGGTGCGTACCTTGGAAGAGGCGGGCTATGTCAAGGGATACCACGCCGATATCGATGCCCGCGAACTGGGGTTCGAGGTGCAGGTCTTTGCCATGGTGCGCCTGCAAAGCCAGGCCGAGGCGGATCTGAGCGCGTTCGAGGCCCGCTGCCGGGCATGGCCGCTTGTGCGTGAATGCCACATGCTGAATGGCGAGATAGACTTTATTCTGAAATGCGTTGCGCCTGACCTTTCGTCGTTCCAGCGCTTTCTGACTGGCGACCTTCTGAAGGCCGAGAATGTTTCGAACGTGAAGACCAGCCTTGTCATCCGCTGTGCAAAGGATGAACCCGGCGTGCCTTTCGACGTGCTGGAAGAACGGCTGGCAAAATCGGCCTGAGGTCCGGGCCATCTGTGTCACATTCCGGGCCGGCCCAAATGCAAAGCGGCCCCGTTGACGAGCCAGACAAATGCAAAGCGGCCCCGTTAACGTGCCAGAGGTGCACCGGAGCCGCCTTTGCCATAGCAAGGTTCATGCCTGTGAACGCCGCCCCATTTGCAGGGTCTTACGCCGTTGTCAGGTCCGCCCGAGGGCGGATGACCGTGATGTGGCAAAGATGGCCGGAGTGAGGCAGCCAGTCAAAACAAATTTCTGATTGATGAAAGGCCGTGGCTTATCAATGCTACGGCCTTGGGATTGTTCGCAATCGGGGGACGAAGCGGCCTGATCGGGCCGAATCTCAGCGCGCGGCGGCGGTGACGGTCTTTGTCACGGGCGCAGGGGCACCAAGGCTGCGCAGCGCAGCCGGCTTGCGGCGGCTTCCGCGTTGCCACGGCATGGCCACGGGCGCCTCAAGGCTTGCGGCGATCACGGATTTCAGCCAGCGGCGTTCTTTTTTCATCTTAGTGGTCCTTCTGCGCGATCATTGATCCTTGATAGCGGCAGGATGCCCGCGCATTGGGGCAGTGTTCGGACGTGAAATGACAAAGATTGTGCCCTCTCTGGCCCGGAAGTGGGTGAATTGTGGCGCAGTGGTTTGACCTGGTAACGAATTGTAATCGAATAAAATCTGGATGATTTTTCTGAAAAGCGCGAACAATCGGCGCGGATTGTTTCCGCAATTGTGGCAATCCGGGGGCCGATCCTGCCCCGTCTTGCGCCCCTAAAGCCGGATCACCGAAATCAGCCGCCCGTAGTCGGCCTCGCCCAGATGGGTGGTGCGCCGATAGGAAAAGAACCGGTCCGGATCGGCATAGGTGCAATGGCGCGTCCATTCCGCTGCGCCGATGCCCGCTGCGCGCAGCCGGAACAGGCCATAGGCGGGCAGATCGAACAGCATCCGGTCGCCAGTGCCATTGGCAAAGAAGCGGGTGGCATCGGGATCGCCATCGGTGAAGGTTTCAAAGAATTCCGGCCCCACCTCATAGGCACGCTGGCTGATGCAGGGGCCGATCACGGCAACCGTTCGGGCCCTGTCTGCGCCGAGGTCTTCCATCGCGTCCAGCGTTGCCTCAAGCACCCCGTCGAAAGTGCCGCGCCACCCGGCATGGGCTGCCCCCACCACGCCGGCGGTGGCATCGGCAAACAGCACTGGCTGGCAATCGGCTGTCAGGATCGAAAGGGCGACGCCGGGGGTGGCGGTCACCATCGCATCGGCGCGTGGGCGCACCGGCAGCGGGCCATCTACCCGGATGACATCGGGCGAATGCACCTGATTCACGCCGACAAGGTGATCCAGCGGCACTTCCATGGCCTCGGCAACCCGGGCCCGGTTGATCGCGACCGCCTCCGCCAGATCGGAAGATCCGATGCCGCAGTTCAGGCCGGCAAATATCCCCGAAGATGCGCCGCCCTTGCGGGTGAAGAACCCGTGCGGGCAGGGGATCAGATCCGAGGTGAGCGTTTCCAGCAGGGTGGGCATCAATCAAATCCAGCGGGCGGCGGCGTAGTGGCGCGGTAAAGGGCCAGCGCCTTGAACAACGAACCCATTTCCGAAGGATCGGTCAAGCGCCTATGCGCGGCGCGGTGCGAATGCAGAGCGTGGCCCTGCAACCGGGCGGCCAGCGCTTCGGCCCGGGCGTCGATGCCCAGACGCCCCAGCACGCGGCCTTGCGTGTCAAAGGCCGCGGCGGCCGGGCGGGCGGCAAGGGCCAGCGCCTCGAAATCGACATGAGCGGTCAGGTCGGCGTTCCCCGGCTCGGCAAAAGGGTCGGCAAAGGCATGGCTAGAGATGGCCTGAAACGTATCCCCCAAAGATCGCCAGCCGCCATAATCGAAGATCAGCGCCAGCCCGCCATGGGCCACGATGCGTCTGCCAATGGTGGCGGCGATGGGGGCGGCCGCCGGGCATATCTCGACGATGCCGCCGGGGGGCACATCCTTCAGGCGGTGTTCGAGGGCGGCCATCGGGGCGGGGGCCGTCTTGCCGGCGGCCAGATGCCCGTTGACCAGTCCGACAACCGTTTCCCGCCAGCCCGCGCCATCGCGGTGGAATTGGCGGATCGGCAGGGCGTCGAAGAATTCGTTGGCAACCAGAAAGACCGGCGCCTCTGGCAACTGGTCGATATGGTCGATCCATGTCACCCGAACGTCCCCCAATGTGGCACGCTGGCGGGCGCGCAGGGTGGGTGAGGCTTCCATCAGCACCACCTCCAGCGCCTCATGAAATCCGGCGACGCCCTTGGTCGCGCGCAGGATATCGGCCATCAGCGTGCCGCGCCCCGGGCCCAATTCCGCCAGCGTGCCGCGGGGGCGGCCCTGATCGATCCACGCCTGGGCAATGGCAAGGCCCAGCAATTCGCCGAACATCTGGCTGATCTCTGGCGCGGTGGTGAAATCGCCGAAGGAGCCAAAAGGATCACGGGTGCTGTAATAGCCGTGTTCGGGGTGCATCAGGCATTCGGCCATGTAATCGGCCAGTGTCATCGGTCCCGTCTGGGCAATCCGCGCGCAAAGAAGGGAGGCAAGAGCGTTCATCTGGCCCGCGTGCGCAGGGTCAGGCCAAGGCCGATCAGTATCATCGGCAGTGAAAGGATCTGGCCCATCGTCAGCCCATACCCGCCCAGATGCAGCGCCAGCCCCAGCGGGTTGCCTTCGCTGATGAACTGGGCGTCGGGCTGGCGGACGAATTCCACCATGAAGCGGGCAAGGCCGTAACCGGCAAAGAAAAGCCCGGCAATCCGGCCCGGATGGCGCAGCCAGCCCCGGCGCCAAGCAAGCCAGATCAGCACAAGCCCCAGCAGCGCCCCTTCCAGCAGCGCCTCGTAAAGCTGGCTGGGATGGCGGGCGCAGATGCCCAGCACGTCAGGGCAGCTTTGCGCGGCCTGCCCCGGAAAGGCCACGCCCCAAGGCAGGGTCGTGGGGCGGCCCCAAAGCTCGGCATTGATGAAATTTGCGACGCGCCCCAGCAGCAGCCCCGGCGGCGTGGCCAGTGCCATCAGGTCGGCCGTCTTCAGCAGCGGAATGCCCTCGGTCCGGCAGAACAGCAGCGCGGCCACCACCACGCCCAGAAAGCCGCCATGAAACGACATGCCACCTTCCCAGATCCGCAGGATATCTCCGGGGTTCTGAAGGTAATAGCCCGGTTGGTAGAACAGCACGAACCCCAGCCGCCCGCCCAGGATCACGCCCAGGATCACCCATGTCAGCAGGCGTTCCACCTGATCGGCTGTCATCGGCGGGCCACCCGTCCAAAGCGCCGGGCGGTTCACCGCCGCCACCGCCAGCCGCCAGCCAATCAGGATGCCCGCGATATAGGCCAGCGCATACCAGCGCAGGGCAAAGGTCACCCCGAAGATGTCGATCGAAAAGATCTCGGGAGAGATGGCGGGAAAAGGGATATAGGACATGCACGCCTCGGCTTCGTGTCATTGCCTTGTCGGCAAGGGCTGCGGCGAAGTCAATCAGCCTTGCCGACTTGTGATGCGTCCCGCCGCGCGCCATATAGGGGGCAAGAGAGCACAAGGATGACGGCCATGCAGACCCGCAACAAGTTCTTTGACGACATGAGCCAGCTGATGACGAATGCCATGGGCGTCGCGCAGGGTGCCAAGACCGAAGCCGAAACAGCGATGAAAAGCCTGATGGACCGGTGGATGGCGGATCGTGATTTCGTGACCCGTGAAGAGTTCGAGGCCGTCCGCGCCATGGCCGTCAAGGCCCGGGAAGAGAACGAAGCGCTGTCGCGCCGCATTGCCGCGCTGGAAGCGGCCGCCGGGAAATAAGGTCGGCATCTTCTACGGTGTTTGGTTGGGGGGGATTCCCCCGCCTGCCCGCCCTTTCTGATGCGGCCAGGGGGGGCAAGGCCGGTGCGGCCGGCCTTTCTCCGCGCTCTGATCCCCCAGCAGACACCCTGCACATTGTCCCTGCACAATGCGGCGCCGTAGCGCCCGACTGTGGCCTTGGCCGCGCTGTCCGACCGACGCGATGTGAGTTGTCCACAGAAGATTTCCCAAGAAATCGCTTTACAGGCTTCCGCTTCTGGAACACCATATCTAGTAAGGGTTCTGTCGGGCAAACGCAGCGCCTTGCCAGACACCCAGCATCCTGTGGGTCATTGGCTTGCGGGGGGCATCATAAAGAGGCCGGGCAATGTCACTTTCCGAAGACTTCCTGTCAAGAGACGAGCTTCACCCGATCGATATCGTGGAGACGCTTGCCGAACACCATGATTGGGAGTTTGACCGCGTTACAGATGACCAGATTGCCATGGCCGTGGAAGGGCAGTGGCGGACCTATGCGCTGACCCTAGCCTGGTCGCCGCAGGATGAAACGCTGCGGCTGATCTGCACCTTTGAACTGGAGCCTCCGGAAGGCAAGCTGCCGCTGCTTTATGACGTGCTGAACCGCTGCAATGACATGGTCTGGACCGGCGCCTTCACCTATTGGGAAGAGCAGCGTCTGATGGTCTGGCGCTATGGTCTGGTCTTGGCGGGCGGGCAGGCGGCGGGTCCGGAACAGATCGACCGGCTGATTGCCAGCGCGGTGATGGCGGCCGAACGGTTCTATCCGGCCTTCCAGCTTGTGGGCTGGGGCGACAAATGCCCCGCCGAAGCGGTGAAGGTTGCCATTGCCGAGGCCTACGGTCGGGCCTAACCTTGCCCCGTTAAGACGGGGATCACAATGACGTTGGACAAGATCAACAGCCGCGGCCTTGTGCTGGTGGGATGTGGAAAGATGGGGTCAGCCATGTTGCAGGGCTGGCTGGGGCAGGGGCTTTTGCCCGGATCCATCTGGGTGCTGGACCCGAATCCTTCAGCCTGGCTTGGCGGGCTGGCCGAAAAGGGCCTGCACCTGAACGATGGGATGCCGGATGCGCCCGCCGTGGTGCTGATTGCGGTCAAGCCGCAGATGATGGGCACGGTTCTTTCGCAGATCGCCGGACTTGGCCGCAAGGATGTGCTGATCCTGACCGTGGCGGCCGGCACCACCATTGCCACCTATGAGGCCGCCTTTGGCCCCGGCACCCGGATCGTGCGGTCGATGCCCAACACGCCGGCTGCCGTTGGCCGGGGCATTACGGCCATCATCGGCAATGCAGCGGCAACAGAGGCCGATCTGGTTCTGGCCGAGGCCTTGTTGTCCGCCGTGGGGCAGGTGGTGCGGCTGGAAGGCGAGCATCAGATGGATGCCGTCACGGCCGTTTCCGGTTCCGGCCCGGCCTATGTGTTTCATCTGATCGAAGCACTGGCCGCGGCGGGCGAGGCCGAGGGGTTGCCCTCCGGGCTGGCTATGCAGCTGGCGCGGGCTACGGTCAGCGGGGCGGGGGAACTGGCGCATCGGGCGCCGGAAACGGCGACGGAGCTGCGCATCAACGTCACCTCGCCCGGGGGCACCACGGCCGCGGCACTTGCGGTTCTGATGGACGATGCCACCGGCTTTCCTGCCATCCTGAAGCGGGCGGTCAAGGCGGCGGCCGACCGTGGGCGGGAGTTGGGCAAATGACCATCAGCTATGATGATTTCCAGAAGATCGACATCCGTGTCGGCCGGATCACCCGGGCCGAACCCTACCCCGAGGCGCGCAAGCCCGCGATCAAGCTCTGGGTCGATTTCGGCCCCGAGATCGGCGAAAAACGCTCCAGTGCGCAGATCACCCGCCATTACCGTCCCGAAGATCTGGTGGGGCGTCTGGTGATGGGGGTGGTCAATTTCCCGCCCCGGCAAATCGGCAAGGTGATGTCCGAGGTACTGGTGCTGGGCGTGCCCGACGCTGACGGAGAGGTTGTCTTGCTGGCCCCGGATCAGGATGTGCCACTTGGCGGAAGGATGTTCTGAATGAAACTGTTGATCACGCGCCCGCTTCCCGAAGCGGTCATGCAGGCGGCACGGTCACGCTTTGACGTGACTGCCCGCGAAAGCACGCTGCCGCTTTCGGCGGCGGAACTGCGCGCCTCGCTTTCGGGCTTCGACCTGATCCTGCCCACGCTGGGCGACCGCTATCAGGCAGATGTCTTTGCCGATGTGCCGGCCCCCCGGGCACGGCTTCTGGCGAATTTCGGGGTGGGCTACAACCATATCGACGTGGCGGCCGCGCGGGCGGCCGGGCTGGCGGTGTCGAACACCCCCGGTGCGGTGACCGATGCCACCGCCGATATCGCACTGACGCTGATCCTGATGACCGCACGCCGCGCGGGCGAAGGGGAGCGGCTCTTGCGGGCAGGCCGCTGGGAAGGCTGGCACCCGACCCAGATGCTCGGGATGCATGTTTCGGGCAAGCGTCTGGGGATCATCGGCATGGGGCGTATCGGCAAGGCGATTGCCCGGCGCTGTCAGGCCGGTTTCGGGATGGAGGTGGTGTTTTTCAACCGCTCTCCCGTGGCCGATCCGGGGGTGCCGGCCCGGCAAGTGCCGATGGCCGAGGCGATGGCGGCTGATATCGTGGTGGTGGCTGTGCCCGGCGGGCCAGCTACGCATCACCTGATCAACGCCGCGGCGATCTCCCATATGCAGCCGCATGCGCTGTTCGTGAACATCAGCCGCGGCGATGTGGTGGACGAGGCGGCGCTGATCGAAGCGCTGACCGCCGGGCGGATCGCCGGGGCCGGGCTTGATGTCTATGAGTTCGAGCCTCAGGTGCCCGCGGCGCTGACAGCGATGGAAAACGTGACACTGCTGCCGCATCTGGGCACAGCGGCGCTGGAGGTGCGGCAGAACATGGGGATGATGGCGGTCGATAATCTGATCGCCTTTGCCGAGGGGCGCCCGCTGCCCAATGCCGTGTGACGCTGTGATTGCACCTTTTGAAAATACTCCCGCCGGAGGCGTCGACTGCAACCGCCGGCCGCTCCGCGGGGAGTATTTGAGAAAGGTGCAATTGGCCGGGTCAGCGCCATGATCATCTCTCGGGGGCGGCGGTTCATCTTTGTGCATATCCCCAAGACCGGGGGCACTGCCCTTTCGCTGGCGCTGGAGGCGCGGGCGATGAAGGATGATATCCTGATCGGCGATACGCCCAAGGCCCGGGCGCGTCGTGGCCGGCTGAAGGGGGTAAAGGCTGCGGGGCGGATCTGGAAGCATTCCACCCTTGCCGATATTTCCGGGCTGCTGGACGATGCCGAGATTGCCAGTTTCCTTGCCTTTGCGCTGGTGCGCAACCCTTGGGACCGTGCGGTCAGCTATTACCACTGGTTGCGCGGCCAGACCTTTGCCCACCCGGCCGTGGGTCTGGCACGGACGCATGATTTTTCGGGCTTCCTGAACCATCCGCAGACCATCACCAGCCTTCGGCTGTGGCCCTATGGGGCCTATCTGCGCACCAGGGCGGGTGATGAACATCCCTGCTGTTTCGTAAGGCTGGAACGCTTTGCCGAAGACATCGCCCCGGTCGAGGCGCATCTGGGCTTTCCTTTGCGCATAGACCGGGTGAATGCCTCGGCGCGCGCGCGGGACTGGCGGCCCTATTTCAGCGATGCCGATGCGGCCCTTCTGGCTTCAGCCTGTGCCGAGGATATCGCCCGCTTCGGCTATGGCTTTGACGATTGCGCCTGATCTGACCCACAGGTCACGTTTCTGCCGCAACCTTGCTGCACAAAACGCCATCTTTCGGGCCAGCAAGGCATGGCGCGGTCATGGCACAACATGAGCCGTTGTCAGGGTTGAAAGGGCAAGATGGTCTGGAAGGCGTCAGCCGGTTCGATGACAGGGGCTTCCCCGGCGATTGCCGAGGGGATCGTGTCTGATACCGCGATCGCCACGCCGCAAGGCTGGCGCCCGGCTGCAAGCCTGATGCCGGGCGATGAGGTTCTGACCTTTGACAATGGCGTGCGTCCGCTGGTGGGCAGTGCGTTTCACACGCTGTTGCCCGATGGTGCGGGGCATTGGCCGATGTGCGTACCGCCCTGGGCGCTTGACAACCGTGACGAGGTGCTGCTTTTGCCCGAACAGAAGGTTCTGATCGAGGCAGATGTGGCCGAGGAACTGTTTGGCGAGGCTTTTGTGCTGGTGCCTGCCCAGGCCTTGCAGGGCTGGCGCGGGATTGACCGCGCCCGGCCGCCGCAAGGCAAGGCCGCGGTGGTGTTGTGCTTTGACGAACCGCAGATCATCTATGCCAGCCGTGGCGTGCTGCTGTCCTGCCCCGGGGAAGGGCTGGCCAGCCCGGACTGGCATGATCCGGGGCATCAGTCCTGCACGTTGTCGCAGGCGCGGCACCTGATTGCCTGCATCATGGCCGAAGAGGCCGGTGCCGCCCTGCTCAAGGCAAGGCAGCACGCATCAGGAACGCTGGCGCCCTGACCCCCGCAGATCAGGCTGCCTTTGCCGCGACCGGCGGATAGAAGCTGCTGCCCTGTGCCACCATGTCGCGCAGCATCTTCGGTGCGCTGAACCGGGCGCCGAAGCGGGCGGTCAGATCTTCGCAGATCGCCACCGCGCGGGCGGCCCCTATGATGTCAAGCCAGCCGAAAGGCCCGCCCGACCACGGTGCAAAGCCCCAGCCCAGAATCGCGCCCACATCGCCTTCGCGGATGTCGGTCAGAACGCCTTGCTCCA
>JALQTL010000225.1 GCA_023260935.1 Paracoccaceae bacterium | reverse complement strand
CGCTGGACATCGCCGAACACGGGCATCTGGATTACATGATCCGCACGCTGATTGCCTTGGGCTGCCCGGCCCTGGCGGTATACCGGGCGGCGTCGCTGAGTGCGGCCGAGGCCTTTGGCCTGAAGGACCGGGGCCTGATCGCGCCGGGCAAGCGGGCGGATATTGCGGTGATCGACAGCCTTGAGGGCTGTCATGCGCAGATGGTGCTGGCGGGGGGCGTTGTGGCCGATGCGGCGGCTTTTGCCGCGCGCCGGACGATCGAGCCGGTGGCGCGGCATTCGGTGAAGGCCCCGATCCTTGGGCCGCAGGATTTCCGCACCGGGGGCAACCGGGCGGAAACGCCGGTGATCGGCATCCTGCCGGGCAAGATCATCACCGAACATCTGACCTTTGACATCCCGCCGGTGGATGGCGACAAGCGCCCCGATCTGGCGCGCGATCTGGTCAAGATCGCGGTGATCGAGCGGCACGGGGTGAACGGCAACCGCGCCACGGGCTTCGTGCAGGGCTTCGGGCTGAAGCGGGGGGCCATCGCCTCGACCGTTTGCCATGACCATCACAACATTGCCGTGGTGGGCGCGGATTATGCCGACATGGCCCTTGCCGCGAACCGCTTGACCGAGATCGAGGGCGGTTTCGTGGTGGTGGAGGGCGGCCGGGTGCTGGCCGAGCTGGCGCTGCCGGTGGCCGGGCTGATGAGCCTTGAGCCGTTCGAACGGGTGCGCGACGATCTGGTGGCGCTGCGGGCGGCGGCCAAGGGCTTGGGCGTGGTGCTGGAAGAACCCTTCCTGCAACTGGCCTTTCTGGCGCTGCCGGTGATCCCGCATCTGAAGATCACCGACATGGGGCTGGTGGATGTGGACCGGTTCGAGATCCTGCCGTGAGGCCAGGTGAGGGCGCGGTGGAAGCTGCGGCAGGGCGTCTGGCCGTGATGGTGCACCCGGGGGCTCTGCCCCCGGACCCCCGGGATATTTATGAACAGATGAATGGCCCGGGACATTGGTGAAGAGATGAAGTGCGGGAGGATCTGGTGTTTGCAGTGGTGACGGCGGGGGTTTCGGCCATCGGGCGCGATCTGGTGCGGGCCCTGGCGCGGGCCGGGCACGATGTGGCGCTGACCCATCTGGGGCAGGGGGCGGCAGCGGGGGCGCTGGTGGCGGAGGTGGCGGCCAAGACGGGGCGGCGCGCGCGGGCCTGGGACGCGGATGCCGGTGACGAGGCCGCGGTGGCCGGGTTCTGGGCCGAGGCGGTGGATTGGGGCGGGGCGCCGGATGTGCTGGTGAACAATGCCGGCATCCAGACATGGGCGCGGCTTCTGGACCTGCGGGCCGATCAATGGGACGCGGTGATCAGGACCAACCTGCGTGGCACCTTTCTGAACACGCAAGCCGCGGCCCGGGCGATGATTGCGGGGGCCAAGGGGGGCAGCATCGTGAACCTTGGGTCGGGGTGCAACAAGCTCGCCTTCCCGCGGCTGGTGGATTACACGGCCAGCAAGGGCGGGATCGAGCAATTCACCAAATCGGCGGCGGTGGAACTGGGGCCGCATGGCATCCGGGTCAATTGTGTGGCCCCGGGGGCGATTGCCACCGAACGGACAGCCGCCGAGGCCGGGGATTATGCCGGCACCTGGGCGAAGGTCACGCCCCTGCGCCGGGTGGGCACGCCGGCGGATATTGCCGGACCGGTGGTGTTCCTGTGCAGCGAGGCCGCGGGGTTCATCACCGGCCAGACGATCTGGGTGGATGGCGGCGTCTTCAGCCAAGCCACCTGGCCCTATGATCTGGACGTGTGATCCGGATTGATCGATTTTCGGTGACGTGGCGCAGGCGGCGTGCATAAATCGCCCATGGTCAGCAGCAGCGGGAACGGGAAATGACGCGCTACGATCCGGCCCTTGCGGCCATTGCCGAGTTGAAGGCCAATGTTTCGGTGCCTTTCGCGCAGGCGCGGGCGATGCCGAAATCGGTTTACACCTTGCCTGAGTTCTGTGCGGCGGAGCTGGAGCATGTCTTCGCGAAGGAATGGCTGTGCGCCGGGCGGGCGGACGGGCTGGCCAACCCCGGCGATTACCTGACGATGGAGATCGCAGGCGAGCCGGTCATCATTCTGCGCGACCGGGACGGGGCCTTGCGCGGCATGTCGAATGTCTGCCGCCACCGGATGAGCACGCTTCTGGAGGGGCGGGGCAATGTGCGGTCGATCGTCTGCCCCTATCACGCCTGGACCTACAACCTTGACGGTTCCTTGCGCGGGGCGCCGGCGATGGGGCTGAACGAAGGCTTCTGCAAGGAAGATGTGAAGCTGCCTTCGGTGCGGGTGGAAAACTGGCTGGGCTGGATCATGGTCACGCTGAACCCCGATGCCCCGGACCCGGCCGAGGCGCTGCGCGATGTGGAAAACCTTGTCGGCTATCTGGACATGGGCAGCTACCGCGAAACCTTTCGCGAGGAATTCCGCTGGGCGACGAACTGGAAGGTGCTGGCCGAGAATTTCATGGAAAGCTATCACCTGCCGGTCTGCCATGAGGGCACAATCGGCGGGTCGGTCGATCTGATGAAGATGACCTGCCCGGAAGGATACCCCAGCTTCAACTATCACTACATCCTGAAGAACGACACGATTCCGCTGTCGCTGGCGCATCCGGCCAATACCACGCTGGTGGGCGATCAGCGGCGGATCACATGGCTTTTGTCGGTTTATCCGGCGCTGTTGATCACGCTGACGCCGGGGTATTTCTGGTATCTGTGCCTGACGCCCGACGGGCCGGGGCATGTGAAGGTGCTGTATGGCGGCGGGATGAGTGCGGACTGGTGCGCCGACCCCGAGGCCGAGCGCCATCTGGCAACCGTCAAGGCGCTGCTGGACGATGTTAACATCGAGGACAAGGGCTGTGTGGAGCGGGTGTATCGCGGGCTTTGCGCCGATCTTTCCGCCCCGGGTGCGCTGAGCCATCTGGAACGGCCGAATTTCGAATTTGCGCAGTATCTGGCAAGCCGGATGCCCTGACCCTTGCACCGGGGGCGCGGCGCATTACCTTGGGCGCCATGACAAATGCACCCGCTGCCCTGATCGTGGCCCATGGCCAGCCTTCCGACCCTGAACCCGCCGCTGCGGAACTGGCGGCGCTGGCGGCGCGGGTGGCCCTGCATCTGCCGGGGTGGAAGGTTGCCAGTGCCACGCTGGCCGAGGCCGATGCGCTGGGCGCACGGGTGGCCGAGTTGGGGCCGCGGGGGCTGGTCTATCCGATGTTCATGGCGGGGGGGTGGTTCACCCGCACGCATCTGCCCGGGCGTCTGGCCGATGTGGGCGGGCAGGACTGGCAGGTGCTGGACCCCTTCGGCCTTGATCCGGCAGTGCAGGCGTTGGCGGTAACGATCCTGCGCGAGGCGGGGCTTGGC
This sequence comes from Paracoccaceae bacterium, assembly GCA_023260935.1. Taxonomy (GTDB): domain Bacteria; phylum Pseudomonadota; class Alphaproteobacteria; order Rhodobacterales; family Rhodobacteraceae; genus Pseudotabrizicola. The sequence goes on along the minus strand of JALQTL010000225.1, from coordinate 6,914 downwards.
CCGGGGGGCGCGCTTCTGCTGGCAGCCCACGGGTCGTTTCGCAGCCCGGCCCCGGCCGAGGTGGCCCGGGCGGTTGCGGCCCTTTGTGCGCGGGAACTGGGACTTGCGCGGGCCGAGGCTGCCTTTATCGACCAGAGCCCGACCTTGGCCGAGGCAACGGGCTTTGGGGCAGGTGCCCTGTGTCTGCCGTTCTTTGCCGCCCGGGGCGGGCATGTGATCGACGATCTGCCGGCCGCGCTGGAAGAAGCGGGCTTTGCCGGGCGGGTACTGCCGCCGCTGGGGCTGGACCCGCGGGTGCCCGAAACGATTGCGGCGGCCTTGCGCCGAGCAGCGGTGACGCGCGCCGCCTGAGCCGGTCGGGCGCGGCCTGCTTCAGGCTGCGTCGGGGCAGCAGGTCATATGGGCCAGCAGGGCGGCGCGGGTATCCTGCCAGATGGCGGCAACCCCCTGACGGCCCGCTTCGGCCGCCCCGGCATTGCCAGAGCGCAGCGCCGCTTCAAGTGCGACAAGGGCCTTGCGCAGGCGCACGGCGCCGAAGGTGGCGCTGCTGCCGGCAAGCTGGTGCACGCTTTCCACCAGCGGCAAAGGCGCGCTCTGGCTGTTGGTGATGAGGGCCAGCACCGCATCGCCATCCGCGATCATCTGGCGGATCAGCGGGAACAGCATGGCGGAGCCCAGATCGGTTTGCAGCTCTCGGATCACGGCGGGGTTCAACAGAAGGTCATCCTCTTCCTGCGCGGGGGCCGGCAGGGGCAGCCGGTCGCGCGTGAGGGCCGCGATCAGCACATCGCGCGGGACGGGTTTTGTCAGTACCATGTCCATGCCGGCTTCAAGAAAGCGGTCGCGTTCTTCTGGCAGGGCATGGGCGGTCAGCGCGATGATACGGGCCTGCCGGTTGGGGCCGTCGCCCGCGCGGATAGCGCGGGTGGCTTCGATGCCATCCATGCCGGGCATCGAGATATCGGTAAGGATGACATCAAAGGCGCGGGCGGCGGCCTTGGACACGCCTTCGATCCCATCACATGCTTCGGTAACGCGGTGGCCGGCATTTTCCAGCATCAGGCGCAGCAGCAGGCGGTTGATGTCATTGTCTTCGACGACAAGGATATCCAGCGGCGCGGGTGCCGGGGCCGGGCCGGGAAGCGCCTTGGCCGAGGGGGGCGGCAGGGTGGTGGCGGCAGGGGGCGCAAGGATGGGCAGGGGCAGGCGCAGCCAGAATACGCTGCCTTCGCCCGGTTCGCTTTCCACCCCGACACTGCCCCCCAAGGCCTTTGTCAGCCGCCGCACGATGCCAAGGCCAAGGCCGGTTCCTTCGGCCTGCCGGCGATAACTGCCGTCGATGGTGTGGAAATCTTCAAAGATGCGGTCCTGTTCTTCAGCCGGGATGCCGATGCCGGTATCGATGATGCGGAATTCCACCATATCGGGCTGGCCGCCGGCGCTGCGGGTGGTCAGCCTTTCGGTTTCCACCGTGATCTTGCCATCGCGGGTGAATTTCACCGCATTTCCGATCAGGTTCAGAAGGATCTGGCGCAGCCGGCCGGGATCGCCCTGCACCCGGCCAAGGCGCCCGGACAGGGGGGTGTGGGACAGGATGTTGCCGGCCTGCCGGGCAAGGCCCGTCTGGTTGGCCACGCAGTCTTCGACAAGCTGATCCAGATCGAAGGCCTCGGAGGCGGGCTGGATCTCGCCCGCCTCGGCGCGCGAGATATCCAGAACCGCGTTGACATGGTCCAGCAGCACCCGCCCCGTGGATTGCATGATGCGCAAGAGTTCCTTCTGGTTTTCCGACAGGGGCGTTTCTTGCAGAAGGTTCATCGACCCGATAAGCCCGTTCAGCGGGGTGCGCATCTCGTGGCTCATGACGGCCACGAAGCGTGCCTTGGCCTTTTCGCCGGACCGGGCCTGTTTCAGCGCATCCTCGACGGCAAGGTTGGCCTGAACGCGATCCGAGATGTCGCGCAGGAAGGCCACGAAAAGCGACCCCCGGTCAAGGTTGCGCAGGGCGATGGAAACCTCCAGCGGAAAGCGGGTGCCGTCGCGGCGCCATCCTTCCAGTTCGAAGCGCTGCGGCCCCTTGGCAGCGGCTTCGACGATGACGGTTGAAATCCGGGCCTGGTAATCGGGCACCAGATCGGCCGGAAACAGCAGCGGCACCGCCTGCTTTCCCATCGCCTCTGCCCGCGTATAGCCGAACATCGCTTCGGCCGCCGGGTTGAATTCCACCACCCAGCCGCCCCGGTTCGTCACGACGATCCCATCGGGCGAGTTCGAGATGATCATCTGAAGGCGGGTGCCGGTGATCTGATTTTCCAGGGCCTGTTCCTGTGTGATCCGCGACAGCCGCGCCAGCCCCAGCGCCACCAGCACCAGAAGGGCGATGGTCACGGCCGTAAGAATGGCCAGCCGGGCCAGCGTGAGCGAGATCATCTCTCGGTTCGCATCCGAGGCAGATGAAAAATCCAAGAGCGCATCCAGCGACAGGGCCCGGGCAAGGTGCTGGATGCGGGCGGCTTCGATTTCCATCAGCGGCAGGGCCGCGCGCAGGGCATCGTCAGGGCCATCGATGATGGGCGTCCATTCTTCCAGCTTCGCCCGGATTTCGGTGATTCTTGCCCGGTTTTCCGGCAAGTTCATGAAGCCGGCATAAAGCGGGCTGTCGGCCAGAAGCCGGGCGCGGCTGTAAAGCACATCATACCAGCGCCGCACCTCGGCAAGGCTTCCCGTGCTGCCCGTTGCTGCCAGAAGCGCATGCCGAAAGCGCAGGGATTCGACCTCGGCCTGCATCATCACCCATTGGCCGTTATCGGAATCTGCCTGTTCGATGACGTTCAGGCGGTTGCGCACATCGGCCGTCAGGACCAGCATTGCGGTCAGCAGGCACAGCACGATCACCACGAGGGCGCCCCTGCGGATCATGGCAAGAATGAATTTCAACCTTGTGGGCAGGGCCTTTGGCGCATTAATCATCGGTGGTGCCATTATTTTTGACGAGTGCAGGCTAGATCACAAACACCGCGTGATCCATCGGTTCCTTCCGGCCGTCTTTCCAAGGTGCAGCGTTATTAAGGAAAACCGTTCCCGTGCGACTTCTTCTTGCAGACGATCATGACCTGTTCCGCGAAGCCATTGCGGCAATGGTTTCTGCCGACGGGTCGATTGGCGTGGTATCCGTGGCCGATCTGGCGGGGGTGCTGCAAAAGCTGGCCGAGGAGAGGTTCGACATCGTGCTGCTGGATTACCAGATGCCGGGCATGAAAGGGCTGGAAGGGCTGGAAAAGGCCCGGGCGCTGGCAGGGCAAACCCCGGTTGCGGTGATTTCGGGCACCACGCGGCGCGATCTGGCCGAAGAGGTGCTGGCGCGGGGCGGGGCGGGGTTCGTGCCCAAGACGCTGGGGGTGAAGGCGATGATTGCGGCGGTGCGCCTGATGGTCGAGGGCGGCACCTTTGCGCCCATGGCCATGCTGGATGCCCCGCCCGGCACCGGGTCTGTGCTGGACGATCTGACCCGGCGCGAGATGGACGTGCTGCGCGGCATCCGCGAGGGCAAGTCCAACAAGGAAATCGCCCGCGATCTGGAGGTGCAGGAAGTGACGATCAAGCTGCACGTCAAGACGCTGAGCCGAAAGCTGGGCGCGCGCAACCGCACCCATGCCGCGATGATCGCCCGCGACGCCGGGCTGCAATAGCCCGGCCCTTTCAGAGCCTGCCCATCAGCCCGGATGGTCAGCCCGGATTGTCATACGGTGTGCAGGTAAAGGTCGTAATCCACCTCTGACACCGTGCGCATCACACGGGCATATTCCGCCGCCTTGATGGCGGTAAAGGTGCGGTGCATGTCGGTCCCCAAGGCATCCTTCAGAAAGGCCGAGGCCTTTGCCGCCTCGATCGCCTGGCGCCAATCCACCGGCATGGGGGGGGCATCTTCGCCGGCCTCATAACCGTTGCCGGTGGTTTCGGGGCCGGGGTCGATCTTTTGCGCCATGCCGTGCCGGATGCCGGCCAGCACCGTGGCTGCCACCAGATAGGGGTTGGCATCCACGCCCGCGGGCCGGTGTTCGATGCGCCGGGCCTTGATGTCGCCGGCCGGAATGCGCAGGGCGACGGAACGGTTGTTGACGCCCCATGTGGGGCTGACGGGGGCATAGCTCTGGCTGGCAAAGCGGCGCCACGAATTCGCATGGGGCGCAAAGACCAGCATCGATTCCCCCATCGTCGCCCGCAGGCCGCCAAGCGCATGCAGGATGGTGGGGTTCCACTGTCCTTCGTTTTCTTCGATAAAGATGTTGCGGCCCGTGTCATCCATCATCGAGACGTGGAAATGCATGCCGGACCCGGCATAATCCTCGTTCGGCTTGGCCATGAAGCAGGCGGTCACGCCATGGGCGCGGGCCTGAGCGCGCACGATCCGCTTCAGCCGCATCAGATCATCGGCGGCCTGCATCACATCGGTGCGGTAGTGCAGCGTCAGTTCATACTGGCCGGGGGCGTATTCGGAAATCATGGTTTCTGCCGTGATCCCCGCAAGTTCCGCGCCTTTGTAGATATCGGAAAAGAGCGGCAGCATGCCATGCAGGTGGTCTACCGAATACACCTCGGTCTTGGCGGATTTGCGGCCATCCAGCACATCGCGCGCGGGCTGGACCTTGCCGTCGGGGCCGCGGTCATTGGCCAGCAGGAAGAATTCAAGCTCGAAAGCGCCGGCGGGGTGCAGGCCTTCGGCGGCAAGCGCATCGACCTGCCGTTGCAGCGCGTGGCGCGGGTCTGACGTCATCTTGCGGCCGTCGAGTTCATACATCGACATGAACACCTCGCCCCGGGGGGGCTGGGTGTTGTGCAGCCGTTTCAGGGTGCCCGGAATGGGCCATGCCCGCAGGTCGCCATCGCCCTGATCCCAGATCAGGCCGGTTTCATGGACATCCTCGCCACAGATATCGAGGCCGAGGATCGAGATCGGCAGGTGCCGCCCGGATTTGTAGAAAGAGGCCAGTTCGTGCCGGCGGATGATCTTGCCCCGGCCGATGCCATTGGCATCGTGCAGCACGATGTCGAAAGCCTCGATATCGGGGTTGGCGGCGAGGAAATCCTCGGCTTCGGCAAGGGTGGAGCCGGAGGGGCTTTGTTCGGTCATGGCTGTCTCAGTCGAGTAGGGCGGTCAGGATTTCGTCGAAGGCGGCAATCAGCCTGTCGATCTGGCGGTTCTTGGTGGCGGGGCTGACCAGCATCATGTTGTGGAAGGGCGCGATCAGCGTGCCGCGGTTCAAAAGGGCGGTATGCACCGCGGCTTCGACCTGCGGCTGGTGGGCGGCGGCGGCTTCGGTCCCGTTGGTCAGGGGGCCGGGGGCGCAGATGAATTCCACCCGGGCGCCGACGCGGACGACATGCCATGGCGCGCCGTGGCCTTCGATCGCGCGGGCGAGGCCCGAGGACAGCCGCTCGGCCCCTTTTTCCATATGGGCATAGTTTTCCGGGGTCATCACCTCGGACAGGGTTGCTTCAAGGCAGGCGAATTGCAGCGGGTTGGCCGACAGCGTGGTGCCCATGCCCGAATGTCCGGGGGGGCGGGCGGCGTCATAGGCGTTGAAGCGCCGGGCAACGTCTTCGGTCATGCCCCAGACGGCGGTGGGCAGGCCGCCTGCCACGCATTTGCCCACCACGAACATGTCGGGCGAAAGGGAGTGCACGCGGGTATAGCCGCCCAGACCCGAGGAGATTGTGTGAGTCTCATCGATGATGAGAAGCGCGCCGTATTTGCGGGAAAGCTGGCGCAAACCGTCATGAAAGCCCGCCTGCGGCAGCACCATGCAGGAATTGGTCATCACCGGTTCGGTCAGGATGGCGGCGACATCCCCCTTTTTCAGCAGCGCCTCGACCCCCGCCAGATCGTTGAATTCGGCGACGGTGGCGGCAAGGGTCAGATCCTGCACCTGACCCACAAGGCCGGGGCGGTTGGCGGGTTTGCCGTTGACCAGTTCCACCATCGTGTCATCCAGCGTGCCGTGATAGCAGCCGTTGAAGACCAGCACCTTGGGCTTGCCCGTCACCGCCCGGGCCACGCGCAGGGCAAAGCGGTTGGCATCGGTGGCGGTGGTGGCGATCTGCCATTTGAACGCGCCGAAGCGTTCGGTCAGCAGAGCGCCCGCGTGCAGGGCTGTCTTGGTGGGAAGCATGTAGGTCAGCCCATGGCGGGCCTGCCGGCGCAGGGCCCGGGCTACGGGTTCGGGTGAATGGCCGAACATGGACCCGGTATCGCCAAGGCAGAAATCGTCGATCCCGAAGCCGTCGATATCGGTCAGCCGCGCGCCCTTGGCCCGCGCCACCAGCGGCAGGTGCGGCATCGGCCAGTCGCGCATCCAGTGCATCGGCACGCCGTTGAGAAAGGCCCCCGCGCCTTCGGCCATGGCCGCGGCCGCCTTGGGGCGGGACTGGGCATAGCGTTTCGCCTCGCGCGTGGCGAATTCGGCCAGACGGGCGCTGTCGATTCCGGCGATGGTGCGGGTGGTCTGTTTCTTTGGCATGGCGGCCCCCGGGTTGTTGCCCTGTTATCGCCGGTAATTTGATCAAATGGAAGGGGGGAGGGGGCTGCCCTGCACGCACCGATGGGGCGCTTGCCCCGCGATACTTCAAACAACGGAAGGCCGAAGGTCAGAGCCAGTCGGCGCGGCCGGTTCCGACGGCATCGGCCACACAGGCAAAGCCGTCGCGCGACAAGAGCGCGTCAAGACCCCGGGCGATTTCAGACGCAAGCGCGATGCCGCCATAGACCATGGCGGTATAGAACTGCACGGCGCCCGCCCCGGCGCGGATCTTCTGATAGGCGTGATCGGCGGACGAGATGCCGCCAACGCCGACCAGCGGCAGTTTGCCGGCAGTAAGCTGGGAAAGCTGGGCCAGCACGCGGGTGGATTTTTCGA
>JALQTL010000186.1 GCA_023260935.1 Paracoccaceae bacterium | reverse complement strand
TGGCGATCATCTGCCCCAACGTCACCTGTGCGCCGTTCACCTCGGCCACCACGGTTTCGGCCGTGGGGTCGGCGGCGAGGGCCGGGGCGGCAAGGGCCGCCGTCAGCGCAAACGCACCAAGGATCGTTGTCATTTTCGCCATATCACCGTCTCCTGATCGGGGCGCATGCCGCGCCACGTTGACTTGACGCGCCCGCCCCCTTACATCCGCGAAGGTCGCGCGAGACGGGGCTTCTTTCGCGCCTTTCCGGGTTCTTCTATGAAAGCTGGGTGAGGCGGGCAAGGCCCCCGGCTCGCACGTTTCTGTCAGCAACCGGACACCGGAGAAAACATGCTTGGTCTCGGAACGCTCGCGCGGAAGGTTTTTGGCACGCCCAACGACCGCAAGGTCAAATCGGTTCGCCCGATCGTCGCCAGGATCAACGCGCTGGAGCCGGAGTTTCAGGCGCTGAGCGACGAGGATCTGGTCGCGCGCACCCGCGCCCTTCAGGATCGCGTGCAGAACAAGGGCGAAAGCCTTGACAGCATTCTGCCCGAAGCCTTTGCCAATTGCCGCGAGGGCGCGCGCCGTGCGCTGGGGCTGCGCGCCTTTGACGTGCAGTTAAAGGCGGGGATCTTCCTGCATCAGGGCAATATCGCCGAGATGAAGACGGGGGAAGGCAAGACCCTGATGGCCACATTCCCCGCCTATCTGAACGCGCTGGCGGGCAAAGGCGTGCATATCGTCACGGTCAACGACTATCTGGCCAAGCGCGATGCCGAATGGATGAGCAAGGTCTATGGCGCCTTGGGAATGACCACGGGCGTGGTCTACCCCTACCAGCCCGATGATGAAAAAAGGGCCGCCTATCGTTGCGACATCACCTATGCCACGAACAACGAACTGGGCTTTGACTACCTTCGTGACAACATGAAATCCTCGATCGCCGAGATGGCGCAGCGCGGCCATTTCTTTGCCATCGTGGACGAGGTGGACAGCATCCTGATCGACGAAGCGCGCACCCCGCTGATCATTTCGGGCCCGTCGCAAGACCGTTCGGAACTTTACATCAGCGTCGACAAGTTGATCCCCAGTCTGGACGACAGCCATTTCAAGCTGGATGAAAAGACCCGCAACGTCACTTACACAGACGAAGGCAACGAATTCATCGAAAACAAGCTGCGCGAAGCCGGCCTGTTGCCCGAAGGGCAGAACCTCTACGATCCTGAAAGCACCTCGCTGGTGCATCACGTCACACAGGCCCTGCGGGCACACAAGCTGTTCAACCGGGACCAGCAATACATCGTGCGCGATGGCGAGGTGATGCTGATCGACGAATTCACCGGCCGGATGATGCGCGGGCGCCGCCTTTCCGATGGTCTGCATCAGGCGATCGAGGCCAAGGAAGGCGTGCAGATCCAGCCCGAAAACGTGACCTTGGCCAGCGTCACCTTCCAGAACTATTTCCGCCTTTACGACAAGCTGGCGGGGATGACCGGCACCGCGGCGACGGAAGCCGAGGAATTCATGGAAATCTACAAGCTGGGCGTGGTCGAAGTGCCGACCAACCGCCCGGTGGCGCGCAAGGACGAAGACGATGCTGTCTATCGCACGGCGCGGGAAAAGTTCGACGGGATCGTGAAGTCGATCAAGGAGGCCCACGAGAAAGGCCAGCCCATTCTGGTGGGCACGACCAGCATCGAAAAATCGGAATTCCTGTCGGGCCTGCTGAAGGCGGCGGGTGTTCCCCATAACGTGCTGAACGCCCGGCACCATGAACAGGAGGCCCGTATCGTGGCCGAGGCCGGCCGGTTCGGTGCCGTGACCATCGCCACCAACATGGCCGGCCGGGGCACCGACATCCAGCTTGGCGGCAACGTCGAAATGAAGGTGATGGAGGCGATTGCCGCCGACCCGCATCTGCATCCCGATGAAGTGCGCGCCCGGATCGAAGCCGAACATGCCGAGGAAAAGGCAAAGGTTCTCGCGGCGGGCGGGCTGTTCGTCTTGGGCACCGAACGCCATGAATCGCGCCGCATCGACAACCAGCTTCGTGGCCGCTCGGGCCGGCAGGGCGATCCGGGGCGGTCGGCCTTCTTCCTGAGCCTTGAAGACGATCTGATGCGCATCTTCGGGTCCGACAAGCTGGATGCTGTCCTTTCCAAACTGGGCATGAAGGAAGGCGAAGCGATCGTTCACCCTTGGGTCAACAAATCGCCGTCTTGTCAGGCCCCAGCTTCGCCGCCGATGTGGCGCGCGGCCTGCCGACCGCCGTTACTTTGGCGGTCTCGGATGATGGAAGACACTCCAGAAAGCACACCTGGAAAATGAAGAGCAGCTTCATTGCCAAGTCCTCTGCCGTCCTGCAGCTCGACAAGTCGGCGTAGTATGCCGTAGCCCAGCCCTTTGGAACCAGACA
>JALQTL010000173.1 GCA_023260935.1 Paracoccaceae bacterium | reverse complement strand
GACGGGGCAGTGGGGCCGGCCCTGCGGCAGCGGTTTGTGGGCCGTCGCATCATCGGGGTGGACCAGTCGCCGCAGATGATTGCCGGGGCGCAGGCGGTCGGGGCCTACGATCTGCTGGCCAAGGCCGATATCGCGCAGTGGCGCCCCGACGCCCCGCCCGCGCTGATCTTTTCCAACGCGGCCTTGCACTGGCTGCCCGATCATTCGGGCCTTTTGGCGCGGCTTGCCGGCAAACTGGCCCCCGGCGGCTGGCTTGCGGTACAGATGCCCCGACAGTTCGGCGCGCCGTCGCACCGTTTCCTGCGCGAGATTGCGCAGGCCATGTTCCCCGACCGGTTCGATTTCACCGGCTATGAGCCGCCGGTCGCCCCGGCGCTGACCTATGCGGGAATGCTGGCGGGCAGGGGCAGTGTCGATGCCTGGGAAACCGATTATGTTCAGCGCCTTGCCCCGTCCGAAGACGGGCACCCGGTACGCAGGTTCACCGAAAGCACCGCGATGCGCCCCTTTCTGGAACGCCTTGACCGGGCCGAAGCGGCGGCATTCGTTGCCCGTTATGACGCGGCACTTGATCTGGCTTATCCCCGGGGCGATGACGGGTCTGTCCTGTTTCCCTTCCGCCGATGCTTTTTCACGTTGAGGGTATGATGGCTGCGCTGGTTCCTTCGGATTTCTACGCCACCGTTGTCTGGCTGGGCCGGCAGGCCCGCCCGGTAGAGGATCTGGTGATCTTCGGCGAAGCCGTCTCCGAAATGCCGCTGGGCTTTGCCGGACCGGAAGGAGAGGTTCATGCCGGCCTGACACGCCCCGCTTGCAGCCGGGTGCGCGCCCAGCATCCGCGCGGCACGCCGATCCGCAATGTGCGCCAGCTGTGCATCGTTTCTGCCGAAGAGATGGCGACCGTGGCCGCCGAGCTGGGGCTGGCATCGCTTGATCCGGCTTGGGTCGGGGCCTCGATCGTGGTCGAGGGCATTCCGGATTTCACCCATGTGCCCCCTTCCAGCCGTTTGCAGGGGCCCGATGGCGTGACCATCGTGATCGATATGGAAAACCTGCCCTGTCAGGAACCGGCGGTCACCATCGCCCGGGCCACGGGCGGGCAGGGCAAGGCATTCAAGGCGGCGGCGCGCGATCGCCGTGGCGTGACCGGCTGGGTGGAACGCGAGGGACGGCTGCGCCTTGGTGACCGCTTGCGTCTGCACCTTCCCGCGCAAAGGCCGTGGCAACCCTGAACCGCAAAGCGCGCCGGCCAGAGCGGGCTTTTCCGATCGGAAACGCCGTGCGGCGAAAAACGCGGGTTTCATGTCGGAATTGCGCCTTTGCGCCCCGGGTTCGCCCGCTATCACGGGGGCAAGCGGCGGTTCACGCCGGCAGACATACCCGAGGGAGACACGAGATGGCCTTCAAGACCGATATCGAGATTGCGCGCGAAGCGAAGAAAAAGCCGATCATGGAGATCGGGGCCAAGCTTGGCATCCCGACCGAACACCTGCTGCCCTATGGCCACGACAAGGCCAAGGTGAGCCAGGAGTTCATCAAGTCGCTCGCGGGCAAGAAGGACGGCAAGCTGGTGCTGGTGACCGCGATCAACCCGACTCCTGCGGGCGAAGGCAAGACCACCACCACCGTGGGTCTGGGCGACGGCCTGAACCGCATCGGCAAGAAAGCCGTGATCTGCATCCGCGAGGCCAGCCTTGGCCCGAACTTCGGGATGAAGGGCGGCGCTGCGGGCGGCGGCATGGCCCAGGTCGTGCCGATGGAAGAGATGAACCTGCACTTCACCGGCGATTTCCACGCCATCACCTCTGCCCACAACCTGCTGGCGGCG
>JALQTL010000152.1 GCA_023260935.1 Paracoccaceae bacterium | reverse complement strand
CGCTGGATGCCCTGCTGGAAACGCTGAAGATCTTTCACATCCATGGCCCGCAAATCGGCCCGCGGCTTTGTTCGTTGTCCTGTTCGGGGGGCGAGGCGGGGCTTGTGGCAGATCTGGCGGCGCCGCTTGGGGTGGATTTCCCGGCCGTGCCCCCGGCCACGCGGCAGCGGCTGTCGGAAATCCTGGGCCCGATCGTCACGATCGCCAATCCGCTGGATTACCACACCTTCATCTGGGGGGATGGCCCGCGCACGACGGATGTGTTCACCACCATGCTACGGGCCTATGACGCGGGCCTTTACATCATCGATCCGCCGCGCCCCGACCGTTGTGATCCTTCCAGTTTCCAGCCGGCGCTGGAGGCGATCGAGGCCGCGCAGGCGGCCACCGGCAAGCCGGCCTTTCCCATAGCCTCGCTGCCCGAGAATTTCGACGAAGACCGCGCGGTGGCGATGATGGCGCGGGGGGTTTGTCCGCTGATGGGCCTTGCGGCGGGGCTGGAAGCGGTCGGGGCGGCGCAGACACCTGCCGGCCCGTCGGACTGGCGGCCCTTGCCCGCCGCGCGCCCGCGCGCCACCCGTCTGGTGGATGAGGCTTCGGCCAAGCAGCGGCTTTCCCGGGCGGGGATTGCCGTGCCGCGCGGTGTCTCGGCCCCCGATCTGGCGGCACTTGCGCCCCTTGCCGCAGGTCTTGACGGCCCCATCGCGCTGAAGGGCCTTGGCTTTGCCCACAAGTCCGAGGCGGGGGCCGTCCGTCTGGGGCTGACCTCGCTGTCGGGACAGGCCGAAATGGCGGGGGCCACGGGGTATCTGGCCGAGGAAATGGTCACGGATGTGGTGGCCGAGGTGCTTGTCGGCCTGCGCCGCGACCCGGTTTACGGTGCCACGCTGACCCTTGGCCTTGGTGGAACGGCGGCCGAGCTGCTGGCCGATACCGTCACCCTGATCCTGCCGGTGACAGAAACGGTGGTTGATCAGGCCCTGCGCCGCTTGCGGCTTTGGCCGCTGCTGGACGGGTATCGCGGGCGACCCCGGGCCGATACGATGGCGCTTCGGCATGCGGTTCTTCTGCTTCAGGACATGCTGCTGGCAGACCCCGGGCTGGAGGAAATCGAAATCAACCCGCTGATGCTGTGCGCCGAAGGGGCGGTCGCGGCGGATGCGGTGATCTGGGAGGCAGAGACATGATGCAGATGCGGGGCGACGGCCCGATCCGGACCCGCCGCGAAGGCGCGATCCTTGAAGTCACGCTGGACAGGCCAAAGGCAAATGCGATCGATCTGGCAACCAGCCGGATCATGGGGCAGGTTTTCCGGGATTTTCGCGATGATGACAGCCTGCGCGTCGCGATCCTGCGGGCCGAAGGCGACAAGTTCTTCTGCCCCGGCTGGGATCTGAAGGCAGCCGCCGCCGGCGATGCCGTAGATGGCGATTACGGCGTTGGCGGCTTTGGCGGGCTTCAGGAACTGCCCAACCTGAACAAGCCGGTGATTGCGGCCGTCAACGGCATCTGCTGCGGCGGGGGGCTGGAACTGGCGCTGTCCTGTGACCTGATCCTTGCCAGCGCCAATGCCACCTTTGCGCTGCCCGAAATCCGCTCGGGCACCGTGGCCGATGCCGCCAGCATCAAGCTGCCCAAGCGCATCCCCTATCATGTCGCCATGGATCTGCTTCTGACCGGGCGCTGGTTCGATGCGGAAGAGGCGCGGCACTGGGGTCTGCTGAAGGAAATCACCACCCCCGAAGACCTGCTGCCCAAGGCATGGGAACTGGCGCGGCTTCTGGAAAGCGGCCCGCCGCTGGTTTATGCCGCGATCAAGGAAGTGGTGCGCGAGGCCGAGGCCCTGCGTTTTCAGGATGCGCTGAACCGGATCACGAAGCGCCAGCTGCCCACGGTGGACAGGCTCTATTCCTCGGAAGATCAGCTCGAAGGTGCCCGCGCCTTTGCCGAAAAGCGTGATCCGGTTTGGAAAGGGCGCTGAGATGGCGCTGAACACCACAGCCGCCCAGATGGTGGCCCGTGCCCGCGCATCGATCGAAGAGATCGAGACGGCCGATGCCATCGCCCTTTTGCAAGACCCCGATGTGGTCTTTGTCGATCTGCGGGATGTGCGTGAACGCGAAAGGATGGGCTATATCCCCGGCAGCTTTCACTGCCCCCGCGGGATGCTGGAATTCTGGGTTGATCCCGACAGTCCCTATTTCAAGCCGATCTTCGGCGAAGCGAAGCGCTTCGTCTTTCACTGTGCCTCGGGCTGGCGGTCGGCGCTTTCGGTCGCCCTGCTGAACGACATGGGCTTTGCCTGCGCGCATCTGAAGGAAGGCTTTTCTACCTGGGAACAGCAGGGCGGGCCGGTCGTGAGGCCCGAAGACCGCCGCCAGACCGATGGGAAGGGCCCGACAGCGTGATTTCCATTCCCGACACACCCTGTCGCAAAAGGCCAAGGATCGGCGCCGGCTCTGTGGCTAACCTCTGGCGCAACACTGGGCAGGGCAGCAGAGCATGACGCAGAGCGGGGAAGAGACGGATTACATCATCGTAGGCGCAGGCTCGGCCGGTTGCGTGCTGGCCAACCGGCTTAGCGAAAACGGCAGGCACCGGGTCACCGTGCTGGAGGCAGGCGGTAGCGACCGGCGCTTCTTCATCCACCTGCCGCTGGGCTATGGCAAGCTCTTCTATGACCCGTCGGTGAACTGGCTTTACCGTGCCGAACCCGATCCGGGCCTTGCCGGTGCCCGTGATCACGGGCCCCGGGGCAAGGTGCTGGGTGGATCATCCTCGATCAACGCGATGGTCTGGATTCGCGGCCACCGCGCCGATTACGAAGACTGGGGCCGCAGCGCTCCGGGCTGGGGCTGGGAAGAATGCCTCCAGACCTATCGTGCCATCGAGGATAACGAGGCGGGCGCGGATGCCTGGCGTGGCAGCGGGGGGCCGCTTTTCATCTCGGCCAACCGGCGCGGCCTGCATCCGCTGGTCAAGGATTACATCGCGGCCTGTGGCGAGGCCGGACTGACCCCGACCGCCGATTTCAACGGTGCCCAACAGGAAGGCGCGGGCATCTACCAGATGACGATCAAGGGCGCGCGCCGCAACTCGGCCGCGCGGGCTTTCCTGCGCCCGGCCATGGGGCGGGCGAACCTTCAGGTGATCACCCATGCCCATGTGACCCGGGTACTGATCGAAGGCGGCCGGGCCACGGGGGTGGAATACCGGCAGGGCGGGGCGGGTGGCCCGGTCAGAACCCTGCGCGCCCGGGCCGAGGTGATCCTCGCCGGGGGGGCGATCAACAGCCCGCAACTTCTGCACCTGTCAGGCATCGGCCCGGGCGCGATGCTGCGCGACCTGGGGATCCCGGTGGTGCAGGACAACCCGAATGTGGGCGATCACCTCAGCGATCATCAGGGCATCAACTATACCTGGGCGATGAAGGTGCCCACCTATAACGATGAGTTGCGGCCCTGGTGGGGCAAGGTGCTGGCGGGGCTCAAATATTTTCTGGCCGGCACGGGGCCGCTCGCCAAGTCGATCAACCACGGCGGCGGGTTCTTCCGAACCTCGCCCGATCTGCCGCGCCCGAACATGCAGCTTTACATGCAGGCGTTTTCCACCCTGATCCCGCGTGAGGGTGAAAGGCCGATCCTGAGCCCGGATCCCTGGTCGGGCCTGTCGCTGGGCCTGTCGAACTGCCGCCCCACCAGCCGCGGCCACATCCGCCTTGCCAGCCCCGACCCGATGGTGCACCCGCGGATCACGCCAAATGCCTTTTCCACCGATCATGACGTGGCCGAGATGCTGGCGGCAGTAAAGTTCCTGCGCCACATCGCCGCCCAGCCGGCCATGGCCCGGCTGATCCGGGAAGAGCTGCGCCCTGGCCCGCAGATCACCAGCGACGCGGATCTGATCGACGATTTCCGCCAGCGTTCGGGAACGGTCTACCACCCGTCCTGCACCTGCCGCATGGGGGACGATCCCGCCACCAGCGTGCTGGATGCGCGCCTTCGGGTGCGCGGTGTCGCCGGCTTGCGGGTGATCGACGCTTCCAGCTTTCCGAACCTGATTGCCGGAAACACCAATGCGCCCGCGATCCTGATGGGCTGGAAGGGGGCCGCGCTTGTGCTGGAAGATGCACGATAGCGGGGCGGCCTCGGGGGGCATCGAGTCCCCCCTCGGCCGCGCTCCCGCCAAGGGCGGTGCCCGGTCGCCATGCGGGGTGTCGGTGCTTGCTGTGGCCGGGTCCGCTCCGCGGGGAGTATTTCAGAAAGGTGCAATTGGCAGGGGTTTGCACCTTTTCCAAATACTCCCGCCGGAGGCGTCCGACGTTGCGGCCGGGTCATTCGCCCCGTCATTCGCCCCGGGGGAAGCGTTTGCTTTCTTCCAGCACGTTCAGGTCCATGTGGTTGCGCATGTAGCGTTCGGATGCTGCGCGCAGGGGTTGGTGGTCCCAGGGGTAATAGGCGCCGTTGCGCAGGGCTTCGTAGACGATCCAGCGCCGGGCCTGGCTTTGCCGGACTTCTGCGTCATAGGCGGCAAGATCCCAGCGCTGGTCGGCAATCTGGCGGAAATGGGCGAGGATCGTTGCCGCGCGCGGATCGCTGGCAAGGTTGCGCTGTTCGGCCGGGTCTGCTGCGAGGTCGAAGAGGAGTTCGGGGTCCGCCGGGCAGCGGATGTATTTCCACGCGCCCTCGCGCAGGGCAACCATCGGGGTGACCGAGCCTTCGGCGGCATATTCCATCGCGACCGTGGGTCGGCTGCCCCCGGTTGCAAGCGGCAGGATATCGAAGCCATCGGTCCAGGGGGCCACTTCGGCCATGTCGACGCCGGCAAGGGCGGCGAGGGTGGGGGTCACGTCGATGGTCGATACAGGATCTTCGATCAGGCCGGGGCCGTGGCCGGGGGCCGAGATCATGAGCGGCACGCGGGCCGAGCCTTCGAAGAAGTTCATCTTGAACCACAGGCCCCGGCGGCCCAGCATCTCGCCATGGTCCGAGACGAAGATCACGATGGCCTCTTGCCGGGTCGCCTCCAGCGCGGTGAGGATTTCGCCGATCTTGTCATCGACGTAAGAGATATTGGCGAAATAGCCCTGCCGCGCGCGGCGGATATGCTCGGGCGTGACTTCCAGTCCGCGCCAGTCGCAGGCATCCATCAGGCGTTGCGAATGGGGGTCCATGTCGTCGTAGGCGATGGGTTCGGGCGGGTCGAGGTGCTGGCACCCCTCGTAGAGATCCCAGTATTTGCGCCGGGCGACGAAGGGGTCATGCGGGTGGGTGAAGCTGGCGCAAAGGGCCCAGGGGCGGCCGTC
>JALQTL010000083.1 GCA_023260935.1 Paracoccaceae bacterium | reverse complement strand
CGCACCAGACGCGCCTCGTTCGCCGGATCAAAGAAGCTTTCGCCGATCAGGCTGGTGAAGCCGCGGGGGTGCAGCACCGCGTTGATGCCTGCCAGAACCCCGGAATAGACCTGATCGCTGATCGACGGGATCAATACCCCGATCAGATGGCTGGTCTGCGATGAAAGCGCCCCGGCAAGCCGGTTCGGCACATAACCCAGTTGTTCCGACATTTGCAGCACGCGTGCGCGGGTTTCATCACTGATCCGGCCCGTGCCGCGCAGCACCTTTGAAACGGTCATGCTGCTGACACCTGCGGCCGTGGCCACATCGGCGATCGTGGTGGTGCGCTGGGGCGGAGGGGCTTGACTCATGGATTTGTTATCGATACCAATCTGGGTTAACGATAACCCAATACCAATAAAAGCGCAACGGAACTTCGGGGGGAGGGGGAACGGATGCGGCACCTGATCCGAAGGTTCTGGTCCTTGATCGACGTGATCATGGCGCTGCTTCTGGCAGCAATGATCGTACTGGTCTTCACCAATATCGTTCTGCGCTATGGCTTCGCCTCGGGCATCCGCCAATCTGTCGAACTGGCGCGACTGTGGTTTGTCTGGATCGTCATGCTGGGGGCGGCGGTTACGCTGCGGCGGGGCGAACATCTGGCGGTGGCCGAGTTTTCTGAAGCCTTGTTCCCCAAAGCCGTGCCCACGCTGCGGCGTCTTGGCTGGATCGTGGTGCTGATTTCCGTGGGTATGCTGTTTGTCGGCGCCCTGCACCAGACCAATGCAAACTGGTCAAACATCTCGCAGCTTACCGGCCTGCCTTCGGCGCTGTTCTATCTGGCCGGCGTGGTTTCTGCCGCGCTGATGGCCGCCATTGCCATTGTCCGGCTGATTGACCCGATGGGCATCAGCGCCATGCTGGAAGAGGACGGCAAATGACCCTTGCGCTGTTCCTGGGTGTTCTGTTCGTCGCCATCCTTGCCGGGCTGCCGGTCGCCTTTGCGCTGCTGCTGTCTTCCATGGTGCTGATGCTGCACCTTGATACGTTCAGCCCCGATATTCTGGCACAGGGCCTGATCAACGGGGTGGACAACTTCCCCCTGCTGGCGATTCCTTTCTTTCTGGTGGCGGGCGAGGTGATGTCGAAAGGCGGGCTTTCCGAAAGGATCGTCCGTCTGGCGATGACGCTGGTGGGTCACCGGCGCGGCGGGCTTGGCTATGTGGCCGTGATGACGGCCATCGTACTGGCGGGTCTTTCCGGGTCAGCCGTGGCCGATGCGGCGGCGCTGGTATCGATCCTGTATCCGATGATGCGCAACGCCGGTTATCCCGCCGGGCGCAGCCTTGGCCTGCTGGCTTCGGGCGGGATCATCGCGCCGATCATTCCGCCATCGCTGCCGCTGATCCTGATCGGGGTCGCGGGCAATATCTCGATCGCCAAGCTATTCATGGCCGGCATCGCGCCGGGGCTGATGATGGGTGCCACGCTGATGCTGGTCTGGACAGTGGTGATGCGCGGCGAAGATATCGCAACGCTGCCCAAGGCTTCGCGGGCCGAACGTCTGGCCGCCCTGAAAGACGGCATCTGGGCCCTGCTTTTGCCAGTGATCATCATCGGCGGCATAAGGTCGGGGGCCTTTACCCCCACCGAAGCCGCCGTGGTAGCCGCCGTCTATGCCATCTTCATCTCGGCCGTGGTCTATCGCAGCCTGACCTGGCAGATCCTTTTCGAAGTGCTGGTGGCGGCCGGAAGGTCAACCGCGATGGTGATGTTTCTTGTGGGGGCGGCGATGGTGGCCGCATGGCTGATCACCGTAGCGCAACTTCCCCAGCAACTGGCCCAGACGCTGCAACCGCTGATCGACAGCCCCCGGCTTCTGATGCTGGTCATCATGCTGATCGTGCTGGCTGTCGGCATGGTGATGGACCTTTCGCCCACCGTGCTAATTCTGGTGCCGCTGTTCATGCCGGTGGTCAAGGCCGCCGGCATAGACCCGGTTTACTTCGGGCTGATGTTCATCCTGAACTGTTCCATCGGCCTTCTGACGCCCCCCGTCGGGACAGTGCTGAACGTGATCTGCGGCGTGGGGCGCGTGCAGATGAGCGTGGCCGTCCGCGGTGTTGCCCCGTTCCTGCTGGCCTATGCGGTGTTGCTGGGCCTGTTTATCCTTTTTCCGCAACTGATCACCGGTCCCGCCAAGATCCTTGGCGGCTAAGAAAACCAAAGGGAGGAACCTGACATGAACCTTATCAAAGCCCTTGGCCTTGCCTCGGCGCTGGCGCTTGCCGCGTTTTCGGCACAGGCGCAAACCGAACTGAAGCTGGCCCATGCCGCCCCCGAAACAGACCTGCAACAGACGCTGTCGCTGTTTTTCAAGGAACAGGTCGAAGCGCGGACGAACGGTTCTGTCACGGTCACCATCTTTCCGCAGGGCCAGCTTGGCAATGATGCGGCGATGATCGATGGCGCGCGTTCCGGCATCATCGACATCGTGATGTCAGGCCTGAACAATTTTACCGGCCTTGTGCCGGCAGCGGGCGCCTTTGAACTGCCCTTCATGTTCCCCAACCGTGAAACTGCCTACAATGTGCTGGATGGCGAAATCGGGCAGGGCATTTCGGCCGAATTTCCCCAGCACGGGCTGAAGGTGCTGGGCTACCCCGAAAACGGCTATCGCAATATGACGAACAACCGTGGCCCGATCCGCGTGCCGGCCGATGTGGCGGGCCTGAACATGCGTGTGAACAATTCCAAGGCGTTGAATGACATGTTCTCGCTCTTGGGGGCCAATCCGCTGCAACTGCCGGTGGCCGAGCTTTACACCGCGCTGGAAACCGGCGTTGTCGATGCGCAGGATCACCCGATCGGGATCGTGCTGTCGTTCAAGTTCAACGAGGTGCAGAAGTATCTTAGCCTGACGCAGCACGCCTATTCGGCGCTGGCGATGATGATGAACGATGCCAAGTTCAACAGCCTGACGGCCGATGAGCAGGCGGTGGTTCTGGCGGTTGCGGCCGAAGCCGTGGCAATGCAGCGCAAGCTGGCGCAGGAAAAAGAGGCCGGCATGATCGCCGAGCTTGAGGCCGCCGGCATGGAAGTGAACACCGATGTGGATGCGGCCGCCTTTCAGGCTGTGGTCAAGCCGGTGTGGGATGCCTTCATTGCCACAAATGGCAATGCGGTCGTGAACGCGATCGTCGACGCGCAGAACTGATCCCGCAAGGGGCCGCCAAATGCTGGAAAGGGGCGGGAAGCCGCCCCTTTTTCATGCCCTTGCGCGGGCAGATCAATCCTGGTGGATATAGCGGCCGGGGGCGGCATCCAGCGCCGGATAACCGGCCCCCTCCCCGCCGGCCGGGCGGGCGGCCACCAATCCGCTGCTTCGCGCCGCAAGCCAGCGCCCCCATTCCGGCCACCAGGACCCCGGCACCGGATGATGGCCCGCAATCCAGCGGTCGGGCCCCTGATAATGCGCATGCGCGTGCCGATGACCGATGCGATAGTGCCGGCCGGGATGCCCCGGCTCTGACAGGATTCCGCTGTTGTGGCCGCCCTTGGTCAGCAGGAAATGCAGATCGCCATCGGTGAACAGCGCCGTCTTGTAGACGGATCGCCATGGCGCGATGTGGTCTGTCTCGGTTGCCACCACGAACATCGGCACTGAAATATCCTTCAGCGCGATCACCCGCCCCTCGACGGCGAAACGGCCCGCGCTGATGCGGTTTTCCAGAAACACCCCGCGCAGATATTCAGAGTGCATGCGGGCGGGCATGCGCGTGGTATCGTTCACCCAGACGGTAATGTCTGTCGGCAGGTCCGGTTCGCCCAGATAATACCGCCGCACCGCGCGTGACCAGATCAGGTCTTCCGCCCGGATGGCCGCAAAGGCACCCGACATCTGCGGCCGGTCCAGATAACCCTGCGCCCACATCATGTCTTCCAGAAAGGCCACCTGGCTTTCATCCAGAAACAGCAAGAGCTCGCCCGCCTCGGCAAAATCCACCTGCGCGGCCATCAGCGTGACCGAGGCAAGCCTGTGATCGCCGTCGCGCGCCATGGCGGCCGCCGCGATGGCCAGAAGCGTGCCGCCCAGACAATAGCCATTGGCATGAACCTTCTGGCCGGGGACGATGGCATTGATCACCTTCAGCGCCTGCATGATTCCGTTCGTACGGTAATCTTCCAGCGACAGGTCGGCCTGATCGGCCTTGGGGTTGCACCATGAAATGCAAAAGACGGTATGGCCCTGTGCCACCAGCCAGCGGATGAAAGAGTTTTCCGGCGACAGGTCCAGAATGTAATATTTCATGATCCAGGCCGGAACGATCAGCACGGGCTCGGCCTGCACCTGTTCGGTCGATGGGGAATACTGGATCACCTCCATCAGGTCATTGCGGAACACCACCACCCCGGGCGTGCTGGCCAGAACCTTTCCCAGCGCGAATTCATCGGGCACCTTGCGGTGTTCCTGCGCCAGAATGTGTTGGGCATCGTCCATGTAATGGGCTGCACCCTCCACCAGATTGCGGCCGGCGGTTGCCACGGTCTTTGCCAGAATCTCGGGGTTGCCCAGCGCGAAATTTGTGGGCGACACGGTATCCAGCAACTGACGCATCATGAAGCCGGTCCGCTGGGCGTTCTGCTTGCGCAGGCCGGGCAGATCGGCGGTAGCGGCCTGCCACCAATCCTGCACGGCCAGAAAACCCTGCTGCCAGAGCGCAAAGGGCGCACGGTCCCATCCGGCATGCGACCAGCGCGGATCATGCGGGCCGGGGCTGAAGGGCTTTTGCACCGGCTTTCCCCAGACCCCGCCAAGGGCAAACTGCGACAGCTTGATCCAGTTGGCCTGCGCCCGTTCGATCAGTTCCATCTGGCGGCCCGGGGCGCGGGCCAGATGCATGCCCCAGTCGAACCATGCGTCCAGCATCGCATGCGGTGAAAGCCCGCCCGTCACCCGGGCGAGGCTGGCCATCGCGGCCCGGTCCAGCGCGGCATGAAGATGCGGTGCGTCATCCGGCGCGGCGGTAACGCTGCCCGGGGGGGGCGGGGCGGGCACGATGGCCGGCAGCGCTTCTGGCACAGTGGCGGGCAGGTTGGCGGGCCTTTCGGCTGCTTTCCGGGCAGGCCTGCGCGGCGACGTCCGGGTCGGGGTACGGGTCATTCGGATCGGCCTCCTTCAATCCGGGCCATGTGGCAAGGACTGGCAATGATCTGCCCGCAGGCCCTGCTTCAGGCAGCACCCGCGTTCGAAAAGGGTGCATCAGGGATACATTCTGGATCAAAACATGACCGAATGACTTGATTCATGTCACGGCCCTGCTGTCGCACCCCAATATACTGCCCATTGCGAAGGAGACTTCACAGCATGGCACCCGATCCCACGCCGGTGTTCCGCGCCAAAGGCCTTACAAAGGTCTATCGTAGCGGCGCGCAGGAAGTTCACGCCCTGCGCGGCGTGGATTTTACCGCAAGGCAGGGTGAATTCATCGTTATCCTCGGCCCATCGGGATCAGGCAAATCCACCTTCCTCAATATCGTTGGCGGGCTGGATACCGCCAGTGCAGGGCAGGCATGGTTCGGGCAGGACGAATTGACCGCAATGGATGAACGGGGGCTTACGCGATACCGGCGCAACCATGTGGGCTTTGTGTTCCAGTTCTACAATCTGGTGCCCAGCCTGACCGCGCGCGAAAACGTGGCGCTGGTCACCGAAATCGCCCCACGGCCGATGCCGGTTGAAAAAGCGCTGGCGCTGGTGGGACTTTCCGAGCGGGCCGATCATTTCCCGGCGCAACTTTCGGGCGGGGAACAGCAACGGGTGGCGATTGCGCGCGCCATCGCCAAGAACCCCGAGGTGCTGTTGTGCGATGAACCGACAGGGGCGCTGGATTCCGCCACCGGCATTCGGGTGCTGGAGGCCTTGACCGAGGTGAACCGATCTGTTGGCGCCACTACACTTGTGATTACCCATAACGCCGCGATCCGCGAAATTGCAGACCGCGTGCTGCGTTTTGCGGATGGGCGGATCGTCGAGGAAACGGTCAATACCCTGCGCAAGGCGCCTTCCGAGGTGTCATGGTGATGGCACCACTGCGCCGAAAAGTCTTGCGTGATCTTGTGCGGCTTTGGGCGCAGGCTCTGGCGATTGCGCTGGTGCTGGCGGCCGGGGTGGCCACGCTGGTTCTGGGTAACGGGGCGGCATCGTCGCTGACCGATACCCGGGAACGGTATTACGAAACCTATCGATTTGCCGATGTCTTTGCCGATGTGAAGCGCGCCCCCCTTGCCCTGATGGCCGAGATCAGGGGCATTGACGGCGTGCTTTCCGCGGCAGCCCGGATCGTCAAGCTGGGGCTGCTGGATCTGCCCGATATGGCAGAGCCCGGCACAATCATGCTGGTATCCTTGCCCGAAGGCGGGTCTGGCGCGCTGAACCGTCTGCATCTGAAGGCGGGCCGGATGCCCGATCCGCAATCCCTGCACGAAGTGGTGGTTTCCGAAGGCTTTGCCGCCGCCCACAGGCTGCGGCCCGGGGCGGCGCTGGGCGTGGTGATGAACGGTCAGCGGCGCGATCTGGTAATCACCGGCATCGCCCTGTCGCCCGAATTCATCTATGCGCTTGGCCCGGGCGAAATGATGCCGGACCCGCGCCGGTTTGGCATTGCCTGGTTGCCGCGCGCCAGCCTTGCCGCGGCCTATGATCTGGAAGGCGCGTTTTCCAATGTGGTGCTGAAGCTGGCGCCCGGCGCATCGGCCGACCGGGTGATCGACAAGCTGGACCACATGCTTGCCCCCTATGGCGGGGCGGGGGCGACGGGGCGCGCAGATCAGGTTTCGCACGCCTTTCTGGATGCCGAACTCAAGCAGCTTGACGCCATGGTAAAAGTCTTGCCGCCGATCTTTCTGCTGATCGCAGCCATGCTCGTGAACATGACGCTGTCACGGCTTGTCACGCTGGAGCGCGAACAGATCGGCCTGTTGAAAGCGATCGGCTATTCATCGCGGGCGATCGGGCAGCATTATGTCGAATTCGTGCTGGCCATCGCCATTCTGGGGATCGGCCTTGGCAGTCTTGTCGGGGCATGGCTGGGGGCCGGCCTTGCCGGGCTTTACGCCCGCTTCTTTTCGTTTCCCTTTCTGGTCTTCACCCGCGATCCGCAGATCTATGTGATTGCCGCGCTGATTACGGCGGGGGCGGCGGTCACCGGGGCGCTTTGGTCGGTACGCACGATTGCCGCCCTGCCCCCAGCCGTGGCCATGGCGCCGCCTGCGCCACCGGTCTATCGGGCAAGGCTGCGCAGCATCCGCCACCTTCTGGCCCTGCGCCAGACCGGCGTGATGGTGGCGCGGCACCTGTTCCGCTGGCCGATGCGCACGGTTTCGGGGGTTTTCGGGGTGGCGATGTCGGTGGCCGTTCTGGTGGCATCGCTGTGGTCCTTCGGGTCGATCGACCATATGATCGATGTTACCTTTTCACGGTCGGAACGGCATGACGCGATGGTGGTATTCGGCACGGCAGAACCGATGCGGGCCGTTTATGATGCCGCAAGGTTGCCCGGCGTGATGCAGGCCGAAACCTTCCGGTCCATTCCCGCCCGGATCAGCCACAAGGCCCTTTCCCGCAGGGTTTCGGTGATGGGGCGGCCCGAAACCCCGCAGCTGTCGCGCGTGCTGGCCCCTGACCTGCGGCCCATGGCCATGCCGGAAGCCGGGCTTTTGCTTTCCGAAGCCCTTGCCGAAACGCTGCGCGCCCGCCCGGGCGACAGGGTGACGGTCGAGTTTCTGGATGGCGCCCGCCGCAGTGTCAGCCTGCCCGTCAGCGGCATTTCGCTTGGATATGTCGGGCTTGGCGCCGCGATGGAGCTTTCGGCGCTGAACCGGGTGGCGGGCGAAGGGCCTGTCATCTCGGGTGTGACGTTGATGCTGGATGAAACGCAGAAAGCCGCCTTCTACGCCGCAGCCAAGGCGGCGCCCGGAACAGGGTTTGTCACGGTCACCGCGCTGACGGTGGCGCGCTTCAGGGAAACGCTGGCCGAAAACATCACCATCATGATCACAGTCTTTGTCGGCCTTGCCAGCATCATTGCCATCGGGGTTGTCTATAACTTTGCCCGCATCGCCCTTTCGGAACAGGGGCGGGAACTGGCCAGCCTGCGGGTTCTGGGCTTCACCCGGGCCGAGGTGTCGGGCATCGTGTTGCGGGAACTGGCTGCGATCGTGTTGCTGGCGCAACCATTGGGCTGGCTGATCGGCTATGGTATCGCGGTCGGCATGGTTGCCGCCTTTTCTTCCGACCTTTACCGCGTGCCCTTTGTCATCGGGCGCGAGGTCTACGCGACGGCCAGTCTGGTCGTCTGTGCCGCCGCGCTTGCCTCGGCCTTGTCGATCCGGGGGCGCATCAACAACCTCGACATGATCGAGGTTCTGAAGACGAGGGAATGATTCATGCGCCGCGTGATCCTTGCGCTTGCCGCTCTGGCCCTGCTTGGTACCGTGATCTGGGCCTTTCTGCCGCAGCCCGTTGTGGTCGAGGTGGCCGAAGTGGCGCCGCGCAGCATTGATGTTGCGGTAGAGGAAGAGGGTCAGGCCCGCATCCGAGAGGTTTTCACCATCTCGGCCATCACGGGGGGCAAACTTCAGCGCATCGACCTGCATGCCGGCGACCCGGTGGTGGCACAGGAAACGGTGGTGGCGGTGATCAGCCCTGCCGCACCGGCGCTGCTGGATGCACGGGCACGGGCGGTAGCCGAAGCAACCATGGCGGCGGCGCAATCCGCTGTCGATCTGGCCGAGGCACAGGTCACGCAGGCCGAAGCCGCGCTGGAATTCATGACAACCGAAGCAGACCGCGCCCGGGCGCTTTACGAACGGTCGGCCGCATCACAGCGGCTTTTGGATACGGCCATTCTGGAACAGAAAACGGCTCAGGCCACGCTGGAAAGTGCGCGGGCCAATCTTGCCGTGCGCCGGCGGGAACTGGAAAGCGCTGCCGCGGTTCTGGGCGCGGCAGATGGTACGGGGGCGGATGCCTGCTGCGTCCAGCTGGTGGCCCCCGTGTCGGGCCGGGTGCTGCGTGTGCTGACGGAAAGCGAACAGGTTGTCTTGCCGGGCACCCCGCTGCTGGAAATCGGCAACCCCGGCAATCTGGAGGTAGTGGCAGACCTTCTGTCGCGCGATGCGGTCAGGATCAGCGAAGGGTCGGCAGCGGTCATCACCGGGTGGGGCGGCCCACCTCTTTCGGCACAGGTGGCGCGGATAGAACCATCAGCCAGAACAAAGGTTTCAGCACTGGGAATCGATGAGCAGCGGGTAGAGGTTGTGCTGAACCTGCTGGGCGACCCGAAAGACTGGCAGGGGCTGGGCCACGGCTTTCGCGTCATCGCGCGGATCAGCCTTTGGCGCGGCGACGAGGTGCTGTCGATCCCGGTCGGCGCGCTGTTCCGGGATGGA
The DNA here is from genome assembly GCA_023260935.1 of Paracoccaceae bacterium. Taxonomy (GTDB): domain Bacteria; phylum Pseudomonadota; class Alphaproteobacteria; order Rhodobacterales; family Rhodobacteraceae; genus Pseudotabrizicola. The sequence continues at coordinate 2,102 of JALQTL010000083.1, read as the reverse complement.
TCGGACTGGGCAACCTATGTGGTCAGGGATGGCCGGGCGCAACTTCAGACCATAAGCTTGGGAGAGCGCAACGATGAACTGGCACAGGTGCTTTCCGGCGTTCAGGCTGGCGATACCGTGATTCTGCACCCTAGCGACCGCATCAGCGACGGCATCGCCGTCACGAAATGACCCGCTAGAAAAATGCGCTGACGTCTGGGAAACCACTGATGTCGGGGAAGAGAGAAGGATGGTGCGCTGAAGGGACTCCTATTTATCGATTAATTTATTGAAATTCATTATGAAATTTGTTTATGTATTTCATCAAACCCCCACATATACCCCCGATCCAGTCTTGTATCCCCCAGACCAGTTCCTCTTTGCGTGACGATAGGGTTCAACTTCGCTAGTCGCTTTGGTCGAACTCGGCCCAAAGCTGCCCGTCGCCGCAAATGTGCCGACCGGCAGGTTTGCTCCGGCGGCTCTTCCGAGCCGCCGGATCTACTCGCTTCATGGAGCCTTCATCTCCGCATAGTCGCCTACGGTCCGTAGCGTCACCGTCACCGGCGCGTCGGTGCGGTTGCGCCAGAACCAGCCGTGGTTTCCGGTGAAGGCGGCGGTGAGTTCGCCTTCCTGTTCTGGCACGCCGCGGCCCTGTTCGTAGCTGACCCTCTGGCCACTGCCGTCGCCATGGGTGTCATAATTCACAACCGCGCCGTTGGCCGTCCAGTAGAAGCGGGCGGTCTGGCCTTCCTGCATGGCGAGCTTCACCTCGATCCCTTCGCCCGGGGCGAGGGTGTAGCTGACCTCGTCACGCCAGTCGGACGTTGCCGCGGCAACCGCCGCATCGACGGCGGCTGCGGTTTCGGCGGGGGCAGCGTCCGGTGCGGGTTCGGTCACGACCTCTGGTGCAGATTCTGCCGCGACCTCCGGCGCGGGTTCCGGTGCCGAGGCTGGGGCTGCCGCCGCCACTGCCGCTGATCCCCTCGGTGCCTCTGTCACTGCAGGAGGCGCTCCGATCACCGCGCCGATAGTGGCAAGCTGCGCCTCGATCCGGTCGAGACGCGCCAGCGTGTCGGGGTCCAGAGTGACGGATGCGTTGGCTGCCGCAGCGTCCTCTGCCTCGGCCTCGGCATAGAGCTGCTGCTTAATCTGCCCCATCTCGGTCAGGCCGAGGATCGCACCCAAGCCGGTCGGGTCGATGCCATATTCGGCGGGCAGGTAGACGACCGTCAGCATGGCCGCCGCCGCCCCCGATGCCATCAGGGTGGAGCGGATCAGGCCGCCGGACGTCGCCTCGACCCCGCGGATATGGCCTGCGCCATCGCGTCGGGGATCGCGCTCTGCCCGGAGCGGGGTTTGCGGGGCGCGGGTGATGTCGAACTTGTTGTTCATGGGATGCTTCCTCAGGCCAGAGCCAGACCGATGAGCTGGAAGCCCATCAGGTAGGCCCCGAGGCCGATCATGATGACATTTGCGGTATAGGCCTGACGGCCAAAGGACGGCGACGCGCGCCATCGCTGCATGAAGAGCAGGATGAGCGCGAGGGCGGTGAGTTGGCCGAGTTCAACGCCAAGGTTGAACGCAATCAGGTTCACCAAAAGGCCGTCAGGCGCGATGTTGTATTCGATGATCTTCGAGGCCAGCCCGAAGCCGTGCAGGAAGCCGAAGACCAGCGTCGCCCACCGCGTATCCGGCTGCACCCCGAACCAGAGCCGGAACGCCCCGAGGTTGTCGAGCGCCTTATAGACCACCGAGAAGCCGATGATCGCGTCGATGATATAGGCGTTAATGCCGAAGTCGAACCAGACGCCGAGGATCATCGTCGTCGAATGGCCGATGGCGAAGAGGGTGACGTAAAGACCGATTTCCTTCATTCCGTAGAGGAAGAAGATCACCCCGAAAAGGAAGAGGATGTGGTCATAGCCCGTGACCATGTGCTTCGCGCCCAGATAGAGGAAGGGCAGGAAGTGCGGTCCGGTGATTTCCTGAATATAGCCCTTGTCGCCAAGGGTGACGGCATGTGCCAGCGCCGCGCCTGCCCAGAGGAGCGTGACGCAAAGGATGCCAAGCACCGTCCAGACGCGGCTTTGCGTCGGAAGATTGGATGTCATTTGGTTTTC
>JALQTL010000016.1 GCA_023260935.1 Paracoccaceae bacterium | reverse complement strand
ATGGTCATACCAGACCGGGTCATGCAGGCAGAGCGATTTGTAGCGGTTACGCCAGCTGTCGCCGGGGCGGTCGTTCTTTTCGATGATGATCGCAGGTACGCCCAGTTGCCTCAGCCGCGCGCCAAGCGCAATGCCACCCTGCCCGCCCCCGATGATCAGGACATAGGGTTGCTTGGTATAGCCAAGCTCACGCGCCTCGGCCTCGCGTTCCTCTTTCCACGAGAGGCGGTGTTTGCCGGCGCCATGCTTGGCCCCCAGCGGGCGGTTGAAGCCTGCCGGTTCTTCGTGCCCCTTCAGTTCCACCATCGTGGTCAGCAGCGTCCATATCTTGCCGTCCTTCAGGCGGACCAAACCATAGCCCCGCGCCACCGCCGTCTCGAAGGTGATCCATGCGGTCGTCACGCCGCCGTCGGTGGTCGGTGTCTCGCCTTCCGCAATCTGCCAGCCGGTCGGCTTCGTACTGGCAAGCTGTTGGGCCAGCATGTCCGCGATGGCGGGCTTTCCTTCGCAGGTGTGCAGGTTCCAGGTAAAGCTGACAAGATCGCGCCAATAGCAGTCATCCTGAAAGCAGGCCGTGGCGGCGGCGATGTCGCCCGCCTCCAGCGCGCGGCCGAAATCATCCAGGGCCTGCGTGACTTCGGCGGTGGCTGTAGTGTCTAGCATGTGGTCCTCCCTCTTTCCTCGGGAAGAAGGCTGCGGTCTGACCGGGGGCCTGTCATGCCGTTTTCGCAGGGCTGGACGGGTGCAAGTCAGTTTTCGCCCCACGGTGTTGCGCCGCGCAACACGCTGCAACCAGATGGGTCAGGGCGCCAGCAGCCCTTCGCGCCGGGCCCGGCGCAGAACGGTGGACCGGTTCACCCCCAACCGCCGCGCCGCCAGCGCCATATTCCCGTTGCAGGCCGAAAGGACCGAGGCAAGGTCGGGCCCTGTTTCGGGGGGCGCATCTGGCAAAAGCGGGGCGGGGGGCAGGTCCGGCAGGTCAATCACCGTACCTTCGGCAAGGGCCACCGCCACCTCCAGCACATTGCCCAGTTCGCGCAGGTTCCCCGGCCATTGCCGCGCCTTCAGATCGGCGCGCGCGGCCGGCGAAAGCCGGTAGACGCCGGGCCGGTGATGCGTTGCCATCCGCAAGGCGCGGTCCAGCAGCCAGTCGAAATCCTGCCGCAAGCGCAGGGGCGGCAGTGCCAGCGTGGCCGCCGCCAGCCGGAAATACAGATCATGCCGAAAGCGGCCGGCACGCACCGCCTCGGCAAGGGTTGCATCTGATGCAGAAATGACCCGGGGCCGAAGCCGCAGGGGCAGCGCCTCGATCTCGGCCAGCAGGGTCAGCAGGGCGCCCTGCCCTGTGGCCGACAAATCCTGAAGGTTGTCCAGAAACAGCGTGCCACCTTCGGTCAGTACCGGCAGGGGTATTTCCGACGCGGCGCAGTTATGCGCTGTAAAGGGGCGCGCGCCCGGCTGGCTTAGATGAACCGCCCGGGCAAGCCGTTCCTTTCCCGTGCCCGTTTCCCCCGTGATCAGCAGCGAGATCGGCGTTGGCGCCAGACGCGCCACCCGGGCCAGCAGATTGCCCATCACCGGATCGCTGCCCGCCAGATTGCGCAAGGCCACCGGCAGGCCAGTGTCGGCCATGGGTCGCAGGGCGCGGTCTGTCTGTGGCGCGATGGCATGGCCGAAGGCCGATTGCCCGTCATGAAAGCTGATCAGCCGGTCTTCGGTGGGCCTGCCCCGCAAAAGGTCTGGCAGGCTGTCCACGCTCAGCCCCAGAAACCGGTCGATCGGTTGCCCCAGCACCGGCTCGCCGCCCCGTGACAGCGCCAGTTCCGCTGCATGGGTCATGCCGATGATCCGGCCGGACCCATCCAGCGCAACGGCCGCCTCTGGGTCCACATCCAGAAATTCGGGGCTGGACGAAAACCGCAAGACCCATTCACCGCGATGCATCGCCATCAGGTTCGCCATTTCCACCCGCCGCGCGCTGGCCTTCACCAGATTAAGCGCAAGGCTTTGGCTGATCTTCGGCTGAGGCGAACGCAGAAGCGAGATATCCAGCACCGCCGTCAGATTGCCCGAACTGTCAAAGATCGGTGCAGCCGTGCAGGAAAGGGGCGTATGCGTCAGATCGAAATGATCGGACTGATGCACTGTCACCGCCTTTTTCGTGACGATGCAGGAACCGACCCCACAGGTGCCGGCCAGATCCTCTGACCAGTCAGAACCAAGGTAAAGCCCGGCCCGGCGCAGTTCATCCTCGAACTTCGGGTCGCCGAAATAATCCACCGTGACACCCTTGGCATCGGCCAGAAGCAGAACGTAATTCTGGCTTGCGATCTGGCGAAACAACGCCTCCAGACCGCTGCGGGCAATGGCAACCAGCCGCTCGGACTGTTCGCGATGTTCTTTCAGGCGGCTTTCGGGAACGATATGCGCAGGGCTGGGCTTGGCCGGGTCAAGCCCGTAATCCTCGACACAACGCCGCCAGGATTGCGCAACAAAATCATCTCGCCCGCTGGGGCGACCGTCCAGAACCAGACCAATCTCGCGCAGATGGTCGCCGTCGCGCATCGAATCCGCCCGTTGTCACCCCGCCATGCCGAACTGTGCCTTGGTTTTGCGAATGGCTCAACAGTTTGGGCGGGGATGACCGGCCTGCAACCGGGCATTTGGAACCGGCGTTGCACCTGCAACATCCGGGG
>JALQTL010000406.1 GCA_023260935.1 Paracoccaceae bacterium | reverse complement strand
CTTCCACGCGTGCCATCCGGCGCAGCGTCATGTTTTCGCCGATCACGGCGATCGCGTCGGTGATTACTTCGGCAACCGATTTGCCGTTCAGAGCAGCCGCGGCCAGCTCTTCGGTGGTGTTGGCACCCAGAGCGGTGGTCGCGATGCTCGACACCATCTTCTGGAAGTCAGCGTTCTTGCCAACGAAGTCGGTTTCCGAGTTCACTTCGACCGCAACGCCAACGCCGCCGTTCACTGCGACGGCAACAAGGCCCTCGGCAGCCACACGGCCAGCTTTTTTCGCGGCTTTCGCCAGACCTTTGGTGCGCAGCCAGTCAACGGCGGCTTCCATGTCACCATCGGTCTCGGTCAGCGCTTTTTTCGCATCCATCATGCCTGCGCCGGTCGACTCGCGCAGTTCTTTCACCATTGCAGCGGTAATCGCCATTGGGAAACTCCTCGAATTTTCGGTGTCGGAGGCGGGTTAAACCGCCTCCTCATGTCATCCGTGTGACGCCAGAGGCGTCGGGCCGATTACTCGGCGATCTCTTCTTCGACCGGAGCCTCTTCGAGAGCACCGAGGTCAACGCCAGCAGCACCCATCTGAGCTTCCATGCCCGACAGAGCCGCGCGCGAAACCAGATCGCAATACAGGGCGATGGCGCGTGCCGCGTCGTCGTTGCCCGGAATGACATAGTCAACGCCAGCGGGCGAGCAGTTGGTATCGACAACAGCCACAACCGGAATGCCAAGCTTCTTGGCTTCTGCGATGGCGAGGTCTTCTTTGCTCACGTCGATGACGAACAAGAGGTCCGGCAGGCCGCCCATCTCGCGGATACCGCCGAGCGAGGCTTGCAGTTTGATCTGCTCGCGCTCCATGTGGAGACGCTCTTTCTTGGTCAGGCCTTCAGCGCCCGAAGCCATACGCTCGTCGATTTCTTTCAGACGGTTGATCGACTGCGAAACGGTTTTCCAGTTGGTCAGCGTGCCGCCGAGCCAGCGGTGGTTCATGTAGAACTGAGCGCACTTTTCAGCAGCGTCAGCGATCGGCTGAGCAGCCTGACGCTTGGTGCCGACGAAGAGAACGCGGCCGCCTTTGGCGACGGTTTCACGCACGACGTTCAGAGCCGCGTCCAGCATCGGGACGGTCTGGGTCAGGTCGAGAATGTGGATGCCGTTACGCTCGCCATAGATGAACTCGCCCATGCGGGGGTTCCAGCGTTGCGTCTGGTGGCCAAAGTGAACGCCAGCTTCGAGCAGCTGACGCATGGAGAAATCGGGAAGCGCCATGTCCATTTCCTTTCCGGTTTGCGCCTGAGCGGAGGATTTGAGAGCAATGCCCCAACCGGTGGACCTGACGGGGATGTCTCCCCCGAAGGCCCGCCTCCGCCTGTGAAGTGCGCGCCCTTTAGCCCGTATCTTTGCCCCTTGCAACCCCAAGATCAGGCAAATTCGCCTGTATTTAAGGGAAACCGGCAGCCAAACGCAAATTGGCGCGACGAAAGGGCTTGCGCGGGGCAATTCGCGCAGGCACTCAAGTGCTATGACACCGCTAACACCTGATATTCTGTGCATCGGCTCGGTCCTGTGGGACATCATCGGGCGCGCGCCTGTGCACATGCGCGCGGGTTCCGATGTGCCGGGGCGGATTTCACGCGTGCCGGGCGGCGTGGCGATGAATATCGCGATGACTTTGGTGCGGCTGGGGATGCGTCCCGCGATCCTGACCGCCATCGGGCGCGACCGTCAGGGCGATGATCTGATCGAGACCGCGCAGATGATGGGGATCGAGTGCGATTATCTTTACAAATCCGACGATCTGCCAACCGACCGCTATATGGCGATCGAGGGGGCGAACGGGCTGATCGCCGCGGTGGCGGATGCCCATTCGCTGGAACACGCAGGCGATAAAATTCTGCGCCCTTTGGCCGATGGTCGTTTGGGTGGCGCTGACGCCCCGTGGCGCGGGCTGGTGGCGCTCGATGGCAATCTGACCGAGGCGCTTTTGGGGGAAATCGCGCGCTCGCCCCTGTTTGCCGCCGCCGATCTGCGGGTCGCGCCTGCCAGCCCCGGCAAGGCCGAGCGCCTGACGCCGCTTTTGCGCGCGCCCAATGCGACGCTTTATGTGAACCTCGAAGAAGCCTCGCTTCTGGCTCATACAGAATTCACCACCGCGCCCGAGGCCGCCGAAGGGCTGCTTGCCCAAGGCGCGCGCCGTGTGCTTGTGACCGATGGCGGGCGCGCTGCTGCTGATGGAGTCGCGGGCGCGGGCGTTGTGACCCAAACCCCTCCGCCCGTCATGGTGACGCGCGTCACCGGCGCGGGCGATACCTTCATGGCCGCGCATATCGTTGCGGAATCGCGTCGCGCGTCGCGCGAAGAGGCGCTCGCCAAAGCCCTTTCTGCCGCCGCCCTTTATGTCTCCGGAGAGCTAGTTTCATGACCGCCCTGCCCCTGCGTTTCTCTGCCGAAGTCTCCCGCGCCAAGGCCGAGGGCCGCCCGCTTGTTGCGCTTGAATCCACTATCATCACGCATGGCATGCCCTATCCGCAGAACCTTGAAACCGCCCGCGCCGTTGAGGCCGAAGTGCGCGCCTCGGGGGCGGTGCCGGCCACGATTGCGGTGATGAGCGGCGCAATTCACATCGGGCTTGATCCGGCTGAGCTGGAGGCGCTGGCGCAGGCAAAAGGCGTGATGAAGCTCTCGCGCGCCGATCTGGCGGTCTGTCTGGCCACGGGGCGGACGGGTGCCACCACCGTGGCCGCGACGATGATCTGCGCGCATCTGGCGGGGATTGCGGTGTTTGCGACCGGCGGCATTGGCGGCGTGCATCGCGGGGCGGAAGACACATTCGACATTTCGGCCGATCTGCTGGAACTTGCGGCCACGCCGGTGACGGTGGTGGCGGCAGGGGCCAAGGCGATCCTTGACCTGCCCAAGACCCTGGAGGTGCTGGAAACCCACGGCGTTCCGGTGATTGCCTTCGGGCAAGATGATTTTCCGGCCTTCTGGTCGCGCTCTTCGGGGTTGAAGGCGCCGTTGCGCATGGATGACAGCGCCACCATCGCCGCGGCCCATGCCATGCGCGCGCGCCTTGGCCTGCCGGGGGGGCAGCTTGTGGCCAACCCGATCCCCCCCACGGCCGAGATTGCGCGTGATGTGATCACCCCGGTGATCGAGGTGGCGCTGGCCGAAGCCGCGGCCCAGGGCATCAGCGCCAAGGCCGTGACGCCGTTCCTGTTGCAGCGGATCTTCGAGCTGACGGAAGGCCGGTCGCTTCAGGCAAATATCGCGCTGGTCCTGAACAACGCCCGCCTTGCCGCCGCCATCGCCCGCGACCTGCGCGCGCAGGTCCAGGGCTGACAGGACACCCGCCACCCGCCCCGATTTGCCCGAAATTGCGTCGTTTGCATGAAAATGCACGGCGGTGGCGCTACATGGCCCCATCCCCCATTGTGAAGCCCCCTGACCATCCCTAGATTTGCCCCGACAGGGAGAAGACATGTCTGACCATCAACCGCACCGACGCAGGGGCCTTCTGGGGGGCTTGCGTGCCTCGTTCCTGACCGGGCTCGTGGTGGTCTTGCCCATCGGGCTGACCATCTATCTGATCTGGACGGTCATCGGCTGGATCGATGGCTGGATCCTGCCGCTGATCCCGGGCCCGTGGAAACCCGAGGTGCTGGTGCGGGATTACTTCGGCCCCGATGCCACCATTCCCGTGCGCGGTGTTGGGGTGGTGGTCTTTCTGGTCTTTACCGTCTTTGTCGGCTGGATCGCCAAGGGACTGCTGGGCCGGTCGCTGCTGTCGTGGGCCGAAGGGCTGGTTGACCGCATGCCTGTGGTGCGGTCGATCTACAATGGCATCAAGCAGATTGCCGAAACGGTCTTTGCCCAGACCGAAACGAATTTCGAACGCGCCTGTCTTGTGGAATATCCCAAGGAAAACATCTGGGCGATAGGCTTCGTCTCGACCCGGGCCAAGGCGGAATTGCAGACGAAACTGAACCGCAAGGGCTTTGAAAACGTGGTGTCGGTGTTCTTGCCGACCACGCCCAACCCCACCTCTGGCTTTCTGCTCTATGTTTCGGAAGCCGACATCATCTATCTGGACATGAAGATCGAGGATGCGGCCAAGCTGATCATCTCGGCCGGGCTGGTTTATCCCAACGGCAAGGATGGCGCCAACGGCAAGGATGGCGGCATCCGTGTGCAGAACCCGTCAGCCGAAAAGGGCTGACAGGTCAAGGCTGGCTTCCTTGTTCAGCTTGTCGCGGTGCGCGGTCAGGAAATCCTCGGCCGAGGCGCGGCCCGCAGCCTTCAGGCGCTGGAACAGCGCGGGTGAGGGCAGCAGCTTGGTGCTGGCCGAAAGGTCTGTCATCAGCTCGTCATTGGCGATCAGGTGGATCAGGACGTTCTTCATCTGGCCCCGTTCCATCCGCCCCTGACGGATCAGGCGGCGGACGAAGTTCACCGCCCGCAGTTCCCCGATCAATACCGCGTTGAAGCTGATCTCGTTTATGCGGTTCTGGATGTCGAGCGGTGTCATCGGCACCCCGGCGCGTTCCTGCGGGTTGATCGATACGATCAGGATGTCATCGGGCAGATCGGGTTCATACAGCGGGAACAGGGCGGGATTGCCCGAATAGCCGCCATCCCAATAGGATTTCCCGCCGATCTGCACGGTCTGAAAGACCGAAGGCAGGCAGGCAGAGGCCATCAGCACCTCGGGGCCGATCTCGTCGCCCGAAAACACCCGGATTCGCCCGGTTTCCACATTCGTCGCACTGACCACCAGCCGCGGCCCTGCGCTGTGGCAGACCTTGGTGAAATCCAGCCGCCGCACGATGGGTTCCAGCGGGTTCTGCCACGCAGGGCCCCAAGCGTAGGGGGAATAGACCTGCGCGGCCAGCCCCTGCACCGATACCGGCGCCATGGATTGCGCGATCTGCATCGCCGCCTGCATCCCGGGAACAAGGGGTTGCATCCATGCGGCCATGCGCAGATCGGTCAGCGCGCCGATGTCGGACCACAATTTGTCAAGGCTGGCGCGGGCTGCCGCAGCGCCGCCATCGATCAGGCCCGCTTTCAGGGCCGCTCCGTTCAGCGCCCCGGCCGAGGTGCCAGAGATGGCGGCGATCTCGATCCCGTCATCTTCCAGCAGCCTGTCCAGCACGCCCCAGGTAAAAGCCCCGTGGGCGCCACCGCCCTGAAGCGCAAGATTGATGCGTTTGGTCATTGAATGCTCCGGCCTTTTCCGCGGGCAGGGTGGCTCTTTCTGCGGCGCAGCACAAGCGGGGGCCTTGTCAACGTTGCGTGTCCGGTATAATGACGCGCCACTTCACAGGCAGGTGCGGGCCGTGTCGGGGAGAAATCCCGATTTGGTCCACCGGTTGGGGGCAACCCTGAGATCACCCGCCGAGGCGCAAACCGGAAAGGAATTTGGACATGGCGCTCCCCGAGTTTTCCATGCGTCAGCTGCTTGAAGCTGGCGTTCACTACGGCCACCAGACCCAACGCTGGAACCCCAAGATGGCAGAGTACATCTATGGCGACCGCAACGGGATTCACATCCTTGACCTGACCCAGACCGTTCCGATGCTGGATCAGGCGCTGAAGGTGGTGCGTGATACCGTGGCCAAGGGCGGCCGCATCCTGTTCGTCGGCACCAAGCGTCAGGCCCAGAAGCCGGTCGCCGAAGCCGCCGAAAAATGCGCACAATACTACATGAACCACCGCTGGCTTGGCGGCACGCTGACGAACTGGAAGACCATCAGCCAGTCGATCCAGCGCCTGAAGCAGCTTGACGAACTTCTGGCTTCGGGCGCCGAGGGCCTGACCAAGAAGGAACGTCTGAACATGGAACGCGATCAGGCCAAGCTTCAGGCTTCGCTGGGCGGCATCCGTGAAATGGGCGGCACCCCCGACCTGATCTTCGTGATCGATGTGGGCAAGGAAGATTTGGCCATTCTGGAAGCCAAGAAGCTGGGCATTCCGGTTGTGGCCGTGGTCGATACCAACTGCTCGCCCAAGGGCGTGGACTATGTGATCCCGGGCAACGATGACGCGGCCCGCGCGATCAGCCTGTATTGCGACCTGATCTCGCGCGCGGCGCTGGACGGCATGTCGGCGCAGCTGGGTGCGGCGGGTGTCGATCTGGGCGCGCTTGAAGTGGCACCGGAAGAAGAAGCGGTCGCCGAGGCCTGATCGGGCTTTTCCACGACTGTTACACGGCGGGGGTACACCTCCGCCGATCCATTCGGAATTTCAGGAGTCTGCTATGACAATCACCGCAGCAATGGTGAAGGAACTGCGCGAATCCACTGGCGCAGGCATGATGGATGCGAAAAAAGCGCTGACCGAAACCAATGGCGACATGGAAGCCGCCGTTGACTGGCTGCGCACCAAGGGCCTTGCCAAGGCCGCCAAGAAGGCAGATCGCGTTGCGGCCGAAGGCCTGATCGGCGTGGCCGTGACCGATGGCAAGGGCGTTGCCATCGAGATCAACTCGGAAACCGACTTCGTGGCCAAGAACGAGGATTTTCAGGCGCTGGTCCGTGACGTGGCGAATGTCGCGCTGACCACCGGCGACTCGATCGAGGTGGTGAAGGCCGCGCATCTGAACGGCAAGACCGTTGATACCGTGATTCAGGAAGCCATCGCCCGTATCGGCGAGAACATGACCTTCCGCCGCATGCATGTGCTGGAAGGCGACACGGTTGTGTCCTATGTCCACAATGCGGCCACCGCAGGCATGGGCAAGATCGGCGTTCTGGTCGCGCTGAAGGGCGACAAGGCCAAGGCCGAAGAGATCGGCAAGCAGTTCGCGATGCACATCGCCGCCACGTCGCCGCTGTCGCTGTCGGAAGCCACGCTGGACCCTTCGGTGGTAGAGCGTGAACTGGCCGTGCAGACTGCCAAGGCGCTGGAAGAAAACGCTGCCTCGGCCAAGCCGAAGCCCGAGCAAGTGATCCATAACAACATCATTCCGGGCCGGATGAAGAAGTTCCTGGCAGAAAATACGCTGCTGGGTCAGGCTTTCGTGATCAATCCCGACCTGACCGTGGAAGCCGCGGCCAAGGAAGCCGGCGTCGAGATCACCGGCTATGCCCGCGTTGCCGTGGGTGAAGGCATCGAGAAGAAGCAGGAAGATTTTGCCGCCGAAGTCGCCAAGGCGCTTCAGGGCTGATCCGACGGTTTCGTCAAGATCAGGGGGCGGTCCCGCGGGGGCCGCCCTTTTTCATTTCGTGCCCGCGGGGCAGTGCGGGGCGGTGCCGGGATTCTGCTGCAATGAAAACGGCGGCGCGCCTGGGGGGCGCGCCGCCGCATAAGCCCCCGCCGCGCCCGGGACAGGACCGCGACGGGGTATATGCCCCTTGTGCCGGCCGTTGAAATGAACGGCAGCCCAAGGTGGACAGGCCATGGGAGAGGGGAAATCCCCAACGACCCAAAGACGTGCGAAAGGCTTGGTCAGAATGGACCGCCCGCCGCCCGCCGTTCCGCAGCCAAACGGCCGCTATTCACGGAACAGGAGCAGAATGGAGCATGTGCTGACGTTGCGTAAGTCAGGATTTCCCTACCCGGAAAAACCTAATTATCACTTGCCACTAGCCGGTGTTTCAAAAGTGCGCTGGAAGATCAGATTCAGAAGCGATGCCTTGGCCACGGCCTGCGCCGTGGTTTCAACCGCCAGTGCCTCGCGTGCAAGGCGCAGGTGCTTTTCCACCATGGCCGGCGAAACCGACATCAGCATGGCCACATCCTGCGTGGTTTTGCCATCGGCTACCCATTCCAGCGCCTCGCGCTGGCGCTGCGTCAGGCTGCGCCTTTGGGTGGGTTGCGGCAGTTGGATCAGGCGCAGGTGCATCATATGCGCCACCGCCATCGCCTCGGCCCGGTGATCTGCCCAGATCGTCTCGACCTGATCGACGCTCAGCCCCGTATCCGCCGTCAGGCTAAGCGCGCCTTTCGAGCGGGCCGAGGTTTCGGGAAAGCTGATCGTGACGCCGGCGACGATGCCCAGCGACATGTTGTATTCCACCGCCGCGCGTTCGTCGGGGGCAAGCTGGCCGGCGCGATAGACATCGCGGATCCACTTCCAGGTGCGGTCACCGGAATGGGCCACGGCCCAGCGATAGGCCGGGGTGCGGGCGAAAAAGCCGTTGTGGAAATACCGGGCCGCATGATCCGCATTTCCCGTGGTCAGATAGATGGCGTCATCGGGGTCGCCGATGTTGCGGGCATGCAGAAAGCGGGTAAAGCCGTAATCGGCACGCGAAAAGCCCAGCCCGGCGAAATATCCGGTGGCGGTGGCCCAGACATCGGCCACTGTCTCTGCCTCGGCAATGCGCAGCAAAAGCGGCAAAACGGCCGACATCACCTTCCCCGTTTTCGCCCCCTGTGGCGGCTTGTCCTTCGCTGGACGCCCTGTTCTAACCGTTTCTGACCGTCCGGTCAAAGGACGATGATTCTTCGGGGGAAACATCAGCATGAAGGCGGATGTGGTGGTGATCGGCGGGGCGGTCATGGGGGCATCTGTGGCCTTCTGGCTGACAAAGATGCGCCCGGGGCTGGATGTGCTGGTGGTGGAACAGGACACCAGCTTTGCGCGGTCGTCGACGGCGCTGTCGGTGGCATCGATCCGCCAGCAGTTCACCACGGCGGTGAATGTGGAAATCTCACGCTTCGGGATCGGCTTCATCCGCGATTTCGCGGCGCTGTCGGGGCTGGATCTGGGGCTGAAGGAAAACGGTTATCTGTTTCTGGCAAGCACGGACGAAGGCGCCGGAACGCTGGCCGAGGTGGCGGCGATGCAGCGCGCCCATGGTGCGGCAACCGAGCTTTGGTCGCCCGGTCAGATTGCCGCGCGCTTTCCGTGGCTGAACACCGATGACCTGACCGCCGCCACCTTTGGCCCGCGCGATGAAGGTTGGTTTGACAATATGGGCCTTCTGGCAGGGTTCCGGTCGATGGCCAAGGCGCAAGGGGCGCGCTTTGTGACCGACCGGGTGACGGGGTTGACGGTCCGTTCCGGCCGGGTGGCTGCGGTGATTCTGGAAAAGGCCGGGCCGGTGGCTTGCGGGCAGGCGGTGAATGCAGCCGGCACGCGGGCAAGCGATGTGATGCGCATGGCGGGGCTTGATCTGGCGGTAGAGCCACGCAAGCGCACTGTTTTCGTGATCGATGCGCCGAACGCGCGTCATCCCGATGCGCCGCTGCTGGTGGATCAGGGCTTTTACCTGCGTCCCGAACAGGGCCACTGGATCACCGCCACCGTGCCGCAGGATGATGGCCCCTGCGCGCCCGATGATTTTGAACCGGACCTTGATCTGTTCGAAGCAGTGATCTGGGAACAGCTTTACCACCGCGCCCCGGGCTTTGACGCGGTCAAGGTGGTGCGGCACTGGGTCGGGCACTATGCCTTCAACACGCTGGACCAGAACGCCATTCTGGGCCCGCACCCGCTGATGCCGAACCTTTACCTGTGCAACGGCTTCTCCGGCCACGGCCTGCAACAATCGCCTGCCGTGGGGCGCGGCCTTGCCGAACATATCCTGACCGGCAGCTGGCAGTCGATCGACCTTTCCGATCTGGCGGTAGACCGGATGCTGGCGGGCCAGCCCTTTCGCGAACGCGCCATCGTCTGACCGGTTCAGGCCTTGGCGGTGTTGCAGCGGGGCAGGGCGCGGGTGGCCTGTGTCGGCTCTGGGGCAAGGGCCTGCATGGCATCATATTGCGTCAGGTGCACGAAGCCGGTCAGATCGTCGATGAGATGGGTGCGTTTCAGCCGGTCCATTACCGGGCCCTTCACCTCGGCCAGATGCAGGCGCACGCCGGAATCCCTGAGCCGCGTATTGATCGCTTCCAGGCTTTCGATGGCCGAACTGTCGACATCGTTCACCGCCACGCAGTTCAGCACCACGTTGCGGATGCGCGGGTCAGAGGCCACGGCAGCCATGACCGTATCTTCCAGCCAGCGAGCATTGGGGAAATAGAGCGCCTCATCCACCCGGATCGACAGCACCTCGGGGACGGTGACGACGCTGTGGCGATTGACGTTGCGGTAATGCTCTGTGCCCGGAACCTGGCCGATGACGGCGAAATGGGGCCGCGAGGTGCGCCACAGGTGCAGCAGGATTGACAGGGCCACGCCCGAAGCGATGCCCGGTTCAACCCCCGCCAGCAGGGTGATGGCAATGGTGGCGGCCATGGCGGCGGCATCGGCCCGGTTCACGCCCCATGTGCGCCACAGCGCCTTCAGATCCACCAGCCCCAGCACCGCGACGATAATCGTGGCCGACAGGGTGGCTTTGGGCAGGTGAAACAGTAGCGGCGTCAGGAACAGCGTGGCAAGCGCCATGCCGATGGCGGTAAAGGCCCCCGCTGCCGGAGTTTCCGCCCCGGCATCGAAATTCACCACAGAGCGCGCAAAGCCCCCCGTCACCGGAAAGCCGCCTGAAAACCCGGCCCCCAGATTCGCCATGCCAAGGGCCACCAGTTCCTGATCGGGGTCGATCCGCTGGCGCCGCTTGGCCGCAAGGGTCTGTGCCACGGAAACGGTTTCCACATAGCCCACCAGCGAGATCAGCGCCGCGGGCACCAGAATGGCGGCCCAAAGATCCGGGTCCAGCGGCGGCAGCGCCGGGGCCGGCAGGCCCGAGGGGATATCACCCACCAGCGCCACACCCTGTTGCCCAAGGCCAAAGGCAAAGGCCACCAGCGTGGTGATCGCCACCACCCCTACCGGCGCTGCGCGCACCAGAACCGTGGCCATATTGGTCGGCACACCCCAGCCGGCAAGCGCTGCCTTCATCCGGCTGCGCGCCCACCACAGCACGGCCGTGGCAAAGGCCCCGATGGCAAGGGTGAATGGATTGAACCCCGCCAACCCCGCCCAGAGGCCCGACAGGATCTCGGGCAGGGTATGCCCCGGCGCCTTGATCCCCAGAAGCCCCGGCAATTGTCCGGCGGCGATCAGCAAGCCCGAAGCGGTGATGAACCCGGAAATCACCGGATGGCTCAGGAAATTGGCGATGAACCCCAGCTTCAGCACCCCCATCGCCAGCAACATCAGGCCTGATGCCACCGCCATGGCAATGGCTGCGCCCAGATATTCCGGCGTGCCGGGGGCAGCGATCTCTCCCACCGCGGCGGCTGTCATCAGGCTGACCACCGCCACCGGCCCCACCGCCAGCGCGCGCGAGGTGCCGAAGACCGCATAGAATACCAGAGGCGCGATCGAGGCGTAAAGCCCCACCTCGGCCGGCAAGCCCGCCAGAAGCGCATAGGCAAGGGATTGCGGGATCAGCATGATCGTCACGATCACCGCCGCCACAAGGTCATTCGTCAGGGTGGCCCGGTCATAGCGCGGGGCCCAGTCCAGAATGGGAAAAAAGCGTTTCATCACGTTCTCCGTATCCGGCGATGGATAGCGGAACGGAAGATATATTGCAAGTATTGAATATGTTAGAGGGGCAGCGCTGCAATCTTTGCGGGAAGGCTGGACCAGTTGTCGAAAATCAACGTGGCGCCAAGGCTTTGCGGGGCGGTCTTGCGATAGCCTTCGGTGTAAAGAAGGAAAGGAACGCCCGCATTCTTTGCCGTTTCAGCATCCACCTCACTATCGCCCAGAAACAGGTGACGCCGGGTGGAAAGGCGGCTTTGCGCCAAAAGCAGCGGGGCAGGGTGCGGCTTGCGTTCGGCCAGCGTGTCACCGCCGACGATCACGGGAAACAGGTCAAGCAGGCCGAAATGGCGCAAGACCGCGCGGGTAGGGGCCTCGGGCTTGTTGGTGCAAAGCGCAAGCGGATAGCGCGCGGCAAGCAGGTCAAGCGCCTCTATCACCCCCGGATATGTCCGGGTCAGATCATGCGTGTCTTCATAGATTTCGGCAAAACGGGCGCTGATGCGGGCATGCAACGCGGGATCGTCGCCGTAGCCCAGGGCGCCAAGGCAACGCTGAATCAGCACGCCGACGCCATTGCCAATGAAGCTGCGGACCTGATTAAAGGACAAGGGACCAAGCCCTTCCGTCGCCAGCACCCGGTTGGCGATGGCGTGAATATCTGGCGCGCTGTCAATCAGGGTGCCATCCAGATCGAAGATCAGGCCAAGGTCACGCATGGGCATCATACACGGGCTGCTTCGGCCGCGGCGCGGATCTTGGCAATATTCGTGCCGTAAACCTCGGGCGCGTCAACCGAACCGCCGGCAAACACGGCCGAACCGGCCACCAGTACATCAGCGCCCGCCGCCGCCATCAGCGGTGCGGTTTCCGGGGTGATGCCTCCGTCAATCTCGATATGGATCGGCCGGTCGCCGATCATCTTGCGCAGCGCCTTGACCTTTTCGATCTGGCTGTGCAGGAACTTCTGCCCGCCGAAACCGGGGTTCACCGTCATCACGCAGACCAGATCAACCGTGTCCAGAAGCCAAGGCAGCTGGTCCAGCCCGCTGGCCGGGTTCAGCGCCAGACCGGCCTTGGCACCGTTGGCCCGGATGGCCTGAAGCGTACGGTGGATATGCGGCCCGGCTTCCAGATGCGCGGTGATGATATCGGCGCCCGATTTGGCGAAGGCCTCGATATACGGGTCCACCGGCGCAATCATCAGATGCACGTCCATGGTACCCTTGATGTGCTTGCGGATCGCCGCGCAGGTGGACGGGCCGAAGGTGATGTTGGGCA
>JALQTL010000390.1 GCA_023260935.1 Paracoccaceae bacterium | reverse complement strand
CTTTGCCAACGAGCACTTTCTCTATACGATCAAACGTATCGTTTTCAACGATCCGCAACTGGTCATTAAGGTCTTGGCGCAATTCATGATGGTGTGGCAGCGATACAGCTTGAACGGATCTTCCAGATCGTCCAGCCGTTCACCGGTGGCTTCGTCCCGGCTGTCGATGATCCAGCGATAGGCGTGCAGCAGGGCTGCCGGTCCCAGATACTTGTCACCGTTCCACCAGTAGCTGGGGCACGATGTGCTGCACGAAGCGCACATCACGCATTCATAAAGCCCGTCCAGCTTCTTGCGGTCTTCGATCGACTGCTTCCATTCCTTGGCGGGGCGGTTCGTCTTGGTTTCCAGCCAGGGCATGATGCTGGCATGCTGGGCATAGAAATGCGTCAGGTCAGGGATCAGATCCTTGATCACCGGCATATGCGGCAGAGGATAGATCTTCACGTCGCCTTTCACCTCGTCCAGCCCATAGATGCAGGCCAACGTGTTGATGCCGTCGATGTTCATCGCACAAGACCCGCAGATCCCTTCGCGGCAAGACCGGCGGAAGGTCAGCGTCGGGTCGATCTCGTTCTTGATCTTGATCAGCGCATCCAGAATCATCGGACCGCAGGTATCCATATCAACGAAATAGGTATCCACCCGCGGGTTCTGCCCGTCATCGGGGTTCCAGCGATAGATCTGGAACTTGCGCACATTCTTGGCATCCGGCTTGGGCCATGTCTTGCCGGTGCGGATCGTCGAATTCTTGGGAAGCGTGAACTGGACCATGTCTTATCCCTTCCATTCCGGGAACGAGTAGAGCGGGCGGCTGGGGGGCTGCCCGGATTTTCTTTGGACGCAAAGATCGTAGACCGCCGCAGGGTCGCGCCCTGCGAGGTAGTCGGACCCGATGGTGATATCGAAAGCTCCGCCGATCCGGCCATCCGACCCGATGCCAACGGCCACCTCGCCGCGTGGTCGCTGGGCCAGTCGGGCCTCTTCAAGGCACTGCCGCTCCGCCTGCGCCAGCGGGACAGGCCCGCAGGAGATCAGGGCAAGGGGAACAAGAGCCGCAACCCGCCACATCACGCAATCACCGGCGGCACGTCATTGGCCGCAAAACAGGCCTGAGCGGCCGGCCGCAGGGCAATGGTGCGGATATTGGCCTTGGTCAGCGTGCCGGCAACCACGCCCACATCGCGGGCAAGCGCCTCGATCTCGTCGGGGCGGGCATTTTGCAGGATGCATTCAGTCGCCCGTGCAGCGGCAGGGCTGGGCATTTCGTTCTGCACTACCGCCATCACCACGCTGCCGGCCGCACGCCGCAAGGCGCTATCCGCAAGGGCCTGCGGATCACAGGCCGATGTCAGAATTGCCACCACCGGCAACAAGAACCACCGGCAGACCACCCTGCCCCGCGACCGCGCCATCGGGCCACCCGCCACCGGCCGGCAGACGCCGGCGTCAGGGGCAGAGGGCACAAGGGCGGTACCGTGCAAGCGCATCAGAACTTCCGTTCCGCAGGGGCGATCTTCTTCAGGCTGATGCCGCCATCCTTTTCGCTGGTCAGCGGGTCCACATGGACCGCGCGATAATCCAGCGTCACCTTGTTGCCATCCACCCATGACAGCGTGTGCTTGCGCCAGTTCGCGTCATCGCGCTGCGGATAGTCTTCATGGGCATGGGCACCGCGGCTTTCAGTGCGGGCATGGGCGCCATAGATGGTGGCAAGCGCATTCGGCATCAGGTTCGTCAATTCCAGCGTTTCCATCAGGTCGCTGTTCCAGACAAGGCTGCGGTCTGTCACTTTCAGATCGCCCATCTTGCCGGCGATGGCGGTCATCTTCTTCTCGCCTTCCGTAAGGGTCTTTTCGGTGCGGAACACGGCGGCATCAGCCTGCATGGTGCGCTGCATTTCCAACCGCAACTCTGCGGTCGGCACGGCGCCGTCGGCATGGCGCAAACCGTCAAACCGCGACAGGGCCTTGTCCACCTCAGCCTTGTTCGTCGCAGGAGTGGAGGCCGCGCGGTCAACCACCTGACCGGCACGAATGGCAGCGGCACGGCCAAAGACCACCAGATCGATCAGGCTGTTTGAGCCAAGACGGTTCGCCCCGTGCACCGAGGCACAGCCCGCCTCACCCACGGCCATCAGGCCCGGGAAGATGGCATCAGGGCTTTCGGCGGTGGGGTTCAACACCTCACCCCAGTAATTCGTGGGAATGCCGCCCATGTTGTAATGCACCGTCGGCAGCACCGGGATCGGATCCTTGTGCAGGTCGACACCGGCAAAGATGCGCGCACTTTCGGTAATACCGGGCAGGCGCAGTTCCAGCGCCTCACGCGGGAGGTGGTTGAGGTGCAAATGGATATGGTCGCCATTGGCCCCCACGCCACGGCCTTCGCGAATTTCCAGCGTCATGCAGCGGGAAACATAGTCGCGCGGCGCCAGATCCTTGTAGTGGGGGGCATAGCGTTCCATGAACCGCTCGCCATTGGCATTGGTCAAGTAGCCGCCCTCGCCCCGCGCACCTTCGGTGATCAGGGTGCCCGCGCCATAGATGCCCGTCGGGTGGAACTGCACGAATTCCATATCCTGCAACGGCAGGCCCGCACGGGCGACCATGCCGCCACCGTCGCCGGTGCAGGTATGGGCCGAGGTGGCGCTGAAATAGGCCCGGCCATAGCCGCCGGTGGCCAGAACGGTCATCTTGGCGTTGAAGACGTGGATCGTGCCGTCATCCAGCTTCCAACACACCACGCCGGTGCAGGCGCCATCCGTCATGATCAGGTCGATGGCAAAGTATTCGATGAAGAACTCGGCATTGTTCTTCAGGCTCTGGCCATAGAGCGTGTGCAGGATCGCGTGGCCGGTGCGGTCGGCGGCAGCACAGGTGCGCTGCACCGGCGGGCCTTCGCCGAATTCGGTGGTGTGGCCGCCAAAGGGGCGCTGATAGATCTTGCCCTCTTCCGTGCGGCTGAAAGGCACGCCGTAATGCTCCAGCTCATAGACCGCTTTCGGCGCTTCCCGCGCGAGGTATTCCATCGCGTCGGTATCGCCCAGCCAGTCAGAACCCTTGACGGTGTCATACATATGCCACTGCCAGCTGTCGGGGCCCATGTTTCCAAGGCTGGCCGCGATGCCGCCCTGCGCTGCAACCGTGTGGCTGCGGGTGGGGAAAACCTTGGTCACACAGGCGGTGCGCAGGCCCTGTTCGGCCATCCCCAGCGTGGCCCTCAGGCCCGCGCCCCCGGCGCCCACGACAACCACGTCATAGTCATGCACTTCATACGGATAGGCAGTCATGTTCTTGTCCTTTTCGTGCCGGATCAAAGGGCCATGCGGACAAGGGCAAACAACCCCGTCGCGCCGATGATCCAGCCAAGCGACGTCACGCCGATCAGGGCCAGCTTGCGCGCCGTTCCCCGGGCATAGTCTTCAATCATCACGGCCGCCCCGCCGATGTAATGGCGCAGGCCGACGACCAGGATCAGGCCGGTCAGAATGGCAGGGAACGGATGGCCAAAGGTGGCCACCACCGCTTCACGCGATTGACCAAGCGCCTTGCCAAAGATGTAAAGCCAGGCCGGCACCATGAAAGCCAGGCCAACGGCCGACAGGGTCATCGACCAGTGATGTTCGGTGCCGGTGCCGGATGCGCCCTTGCCTACGGCGCGCTTGCGATCGGTCAGATACCGCATGATGCCCTCACTGAACCAGAAGAATTGTGATCACGGTCAGCACGACCGATCCGATGATGCAGGCCCAGCCCAGCTTTTCCGCTGTGGGAATATCAAGACCCTTGCCCGCATCGTAATAAAGATGCCGCAGGCCGGCGAGGTAGTGATACCAGACCGCCCATGCCGAACCGGCAAAGACCAGATCACCAAACCAGCTTGTCGCCACCGCATTGGCCGTAGCGAAGTATTCGTCCCCCACAGCTGCCGCCAGCAACCACCACACGGCCAGAGCCACCCCGACGATCAAGGCATTCCCGGTGATCCGCGTCAGGATCGAGGTGATCGAGGTCAGTTGCGGGCGGTAAATCTGCAAATGGGGGGACAGGGGCCGCTCGACCCGCTTGACGTCTGCCATATCGGTTCCCTTCGTCGCTGGCTTGACCCGGCCTTGTCCGACCCGGGGCGCGCTTTCGGTTTTTTTTCCTCTCTCTGAATAGCGGATTTTTTTCACCTGTCACGCGCCGCAACGCCGCATGGATTGGGAAATAGCGCTAACGAACCAGATTTTCACACCTTGTGATCACGAATTTTGAGTGCGTGATCACAAAATCGGGCGACTTGCCCGAAGCGCAGTGGCTGCCAACCCGCCCATCCCCTGCCCGGCTGGCAAAGGCGGCCCTTTGCGCGCCCCGGCCCGGCCGTGCAACGCTGTCAAAGCGGAATCAGCGCCCAGTAATCCAGATCCAGCAACACTTCGGGCAGATATTTTCCGTCGCTGCCGCGCAGATCGCCTGCCTTGCCGGTTGTGGCTACCAACCGCAGGCGAAGCGCCCCTACCCCCGGGGCGCTTGTTTCCGCGCGGTCCAGAACTTCCGACCATGCCCGCACGGTATCGCCCGCAAAGCAAGGGTTCGCGTGGGCACCGGCATTCAGCGCAACGATCATCTGCGCATTGGCCAGCCCGTTGAAGGACAGCGACCTTGCAAGGCTGATGATATGACCGCCATAGATCAGCCTCTTGCCATCCTCTCGCTGTGTCACGTCGAAATGTACTTTCGAGGTATTCTGCCACAGGCGGGTGGCCAGCATATGCTCGGCTTCCTCTATCGTCACGCCGTCAACGTGGTCGATGACCTCGCCCACCTCGTAATCCCCCCAGCGATGAGGTTCACCCGCCAAGGCAAAGTTGTAGCGCGTAAAATCCAGCCGCCGCGGCATGACCAGCGCCTCGGGCACCACCACGGGGGCCAGTTGCGGCACCACCGCGGCCGGGGCCGGGGCATCTGGCCTGCCCTTTCGCACCATCACCCAGCGGACATATTCCAGAACCGGCTCGTCATCCTGATTGAACGCCTTTGTCCGCACATAAACAACGCCGGATTTGCCGTTTGAGTTCTCTTTAAGCCCGATCACCGTGCTTTCCGACCGCAGTGTATTGCCCGGAAAGACCGGCTGAAGCCACCGCCCCTCGGCATAGCCAAGGTTTGCCACCGCGTTCAGGCTGATGTCGGGCACCGTCTTGCCAAAGACCACATGAAAGGCCGCCAGATCATCGAGGGGAGAGGCGGCAAGACCACAGGAGCGGGCGAACTGGTCCGAGGAATAAAGCGCATGGCGGGCCGGATAAAGCGCGTGATACAGTGCCCGCTCCCCGCCCGAGATTGTCCGCGGCACGGCATGGACGATGGTTTCGCCAAGGCGGTAATCCTCGAAGAACCGGCCGGGGTTGGTCTTCATCGCACTCTCCTTCACGGGCGGGCACCCGCGGCTATTGTTCGCCAAGCTTCATGTCGGGGCTATAGGTGCCCGGCACGTCTTTCACCACTGCCTGACCGCAGCGCATCACCCCGCGCGCGGCATCAAAGGCATAGCTGGGCGCCCCGTGCAGCGCCCACCCCTTGTTCAACGCCGCCGTCACCTTGTGGCAAAAGGCCTGCGTGTCATCATCCGACAGGAAACGGTACAATTTCATCGCCGTCATCCCCAGGGCTGATAGCCAAGCCAGTTGTGGATCATCATCACCACGCCTACCACGATCAGGGTCATGACGATGGCCACGAATTCCTTTTGCACGGGGCGCGGGGTGGGCGGGGTCCAGTCCGGCTGCGCGCGGTTCAGGACGATGACCGTAACCACGGCCCATGCCAGAAGTCCGCCGAACAGCACAAAGCTTGCCAGATCGCCATT
>JALQTL010000139.1 GCA_023260935.1 Paracoccaceae bacterium | reverse complement strand
TGCCATCAAGGGCCTGATCGACAGCTCTGCACTGGATATGGGCACGAAGGGCATGCTGAAATCGGCCGTGGATGCCGCAGCTGCCAACCCTTCGCTGGTTGAAACGGCTGTCACGCAGGTGAGGTCGGCGCTGGGGCTCTGATCCCGGTGCCGGGCGCAAGCCTTCAATGAAAATGGCCGCAGGGGCGCCCCTGCGGCCTTTTTTGTTAGCGTGGGGGTAAGGAAGACGATCAGATGCCGTCGCCGACAAAGGCCTTTTCCACCACATATTCCTTGGGGTCCGAATTGGCTCCTTCGCGCAGGCCGAAGCTTTCAAGGATGGCCTTGACATCCACGTTGAAGGCAAGGCTTCCGCAGACCATCGCACGGTCATGTGCCGGGTCCATCGGGGGCAGACCCAGATCGGCAAAGACCTTGCCCGACGACAGGTTGTCTTTCACGCGGCCCATGTGGTGAAAGGGTTCGCGCGTGGTGGTGGGGTAGTAGATCAGCTTGCCTGCCACCATCTCGCCGATCAGCGGATCGTCCTGAAGCGCTTCGACCAGTTGCCGGCCGTATTCCAGTTCCGCCACCTCGCGGCAGGTGTGCATCATGATGACCTGATCGTATTTCTCATAGGTCTCGGGGTCGCGCATCAGGCTGGCAAAGGGCGCGATGCCGGTGCCGGTGGCCAGAAACCAGATCCGCTTGCCGGGCAGAAGCGCGTCATGCACCAGCGTGCCCACGGGCTTCGGGCGCAGGATGATTTCATCGCCCACACCGATATGCTGCAAACGGCTGGTCAGCGGACCATCGGGCACCTTGATCGAATAGAACTCCAGCCCTTCATCCCACGCGGGCGAGGCGATGGAATAGGCGCGCAGCAGCGGCTTGCCGAGATCATCCAGCAAGCCGATCATCACGAATTCGCCCGACCGGAAACGCAGGGACTGCGGCCGTTCGACCCGAAAGGAAAACAGCCGGTCCGTCCAATGCGTCACTTGCGTCACGCGGGCAGCATCGGGCAGGTGCGGCTTTGCAGGCTTGGGGGCGGTGGCTTGGGTCATCAGATGTGCTTCGGTCATGTGGCTTTCATCCGGCCTAAACCGGCATCCTTCTTCTAGCTTTGATCCATGTCAGATGAAAGCCGCCGTGCGGCCTTCGGGCCCCATTTCAGGCCCGCAACCGGCGCTGATAATCATGCGCGGCCCAGTCGGCACGAAAGGCCCACTGTTCGGCGGGCTGGCGCGCGGCCAGTTCATCGGGGATTTCCACCGCATCAAAGCCCACCCGGCGGGCCATGGCATATTGGTCGGCGATCACCGGCCCAAGGGCGCGCAATTCGCCCGCGTATCCCATCATCCGCAGCCGTCGGGCAATGGTAAAGGCACGGCCGTCCGAAAAGGCCGGAAAGCCGACGCGGATCAGGTGCAGCCCTTCCAGCCGGCCCTCCAGTGCTGCCGGGTCATCGGTATGGGCAAGATCCAGAACGCCCTGATGGGCATCCAGATCAGCGAGCCCGACGCTGACCACGGCTTCGGCGGGGCGGAACCCCTGATCGGTGACGATGACGCTCATGCTGCGTCCTCCTTCCTGATGCGAACGGCCTTGCCATCGATAAAATGGATGCCGCATTCGGTTTTGTCGCTGCCACGCCAGCGGCCTGCGCGCGGGTCTTCGCCCGGTTTCACCGGGCTGGTGCAGGGCGCGCAGCCAATGGAGGGGTAGCCCCGCGCCACCAGAGGATGCCGGGGCAGGCGGTTGTTGACCATGTATTCCTCAAGATCCTCGCGCCCCCAATGGGCCAGCGGGTTGACCTTGATGCGCAGATCGCCCTCGGCCTCGAAGAAATCGACCGTCTGCCGGGTCGTGCCCTGATAGCGTTTGCGCCCGGTGATCCAGCCGTCAAACCCCGCCAGAGCACGTTCCAGCGGTTCCACCTTGCGCACATGGCAGCAGGCATCGGTGTTGAACTGGTGCAGGGTGCCATCGGGATCTTCAAAGGCCACGCGCGGCTGCGCCGCGCGGATGGTGCGGATATCGCAAAGATGCAGCTTTTCGGCCACCTCGCGCTGGTAATCCAGCGTTTCGGCAAACAGCATCCGGGTATCGACGAAAAGCACCGGCGTTTCGGGTGCGATCACCGAAACCAGATGCAGAAGCACAACCGATTCCGCCCCGAAGGACGACACCAGCGCCACCCGGCCCAGATCGTCATCCTTCAGGCTGTGTTCCAGCACCGCCGTGGCCGAATGGTGGCGATAGCGCGCGTTCAGCGCGGCCACCCGTTCGGCCACTTCGCCGGTATGCAGGTCACGCGGCATCCCGGGCGCCCTCATCTTCGTAAAGGGCCGCCTTGAACGGCTCCAGCCCCACACGGCGCACCGCTGCAAGGAAGGTTTCCGCGGGCTCTTGCCGAAGCGCCAGATAGGCGCGCACGATCCGTTCGATCGCCGGCACGATTTCGTCATAGGCAAAGCCCGGACCCATCTTTTCCAAGCCTCACCATTTTTCACGGTTCGACCAATAAGCTGCAGACATTT
>JALQTL010000295.1 GCA_023260935.1 Paracoccaceae bacterium | reverse complement strand
CGCTGGCGCCGCCGTCGGGTTGTGTGTTCCGCACAAGGTGCAGGCTGGCCGTGCCCGATTGCGCCGATGCCTTTCCCGCCCCGGTTCCGGTGGGGGAAGGGCATGTGGTGCACTGCCTCAAGACGAAGGAAACCGCATGATCGTGCAAGAAAACCCGCTGTCGCCGGAAGCGCAGCTAAAATCACTGGGGCTGGTGCTGCCCCGGGCTGCCCCCGCCCCGATCGGGGCGTTTCGCAACCTGCGCATTCATTCGGGCTGCATCTATGTCTCGGGGCAGGGGCCGGTGTTGCCCGATGGCACGCTGATCCGGGGGCGCGTGGGGGATGATATCGGCCTCGGCGATGCCGTACGCCATGCCCGGCTTGTGGGGCTGAACATGCTGGCCGTTCTGCGCGACGAATTCGGCACGCTTGACCGCATCGGTGGGGTGGTGAAGCTGTTGGGGTTCGTCAATGCCGTGCCCGGTTTCGAACGCCACCCCGAAGTGATCGACGGCGCCTCGCGCCTGATGCACGAGGTTTTTGGCGAGGCCGGTATCCATGCCCGGTCGTCTCTGGGGGTGGAATCGCTGCCCAACAACATTCCGGTCGAGATCGAAGGCATCTTCGAACTCGCCCACTGATCCCTTGAAGGAGAACGCCAATGGCCGCCCCCGTGACCGCGCAAGACAATTCCGATTGGGCCTGGCATGATGCCAACGGGCTGAGCCGGGTCATCAACGTGAATGGCACGATGACCTCGCTGGGGGCCAGCAGGGTGCATCCGGATGTCGCCCGTGCCACGGCCGCCGCCATGGGGCACTTCCTGCGTATCCATGAATTGCAGTCCAAGGCCAGCGCTGCGATTGCCGCCCTGACCGGAGCCGAGGCGGGCTGCCTGACCGCATCGGCAAGTGCGGGCATCACGCTGGCCGTGGCGGGGTGCATCACCGGGCTCGACCCGGCCCGGGCCGAAGCCTTGCCGCGCAACCCCGGCCCCAGATCAGAGGTGGTGGTTCAGGCCGGGCATCTGTGCGGCTATGGAGCACCGGTTTCTACGGCGGTGGAACTCGCGGGGGGCATCGTGCGCAGCATCGGGCAATCGACGCTGGCGATGGACCACCAGCTGCGCGGCGCCATCGGGCCGCAGACGGCGGCGGCGCTTTATGTGGTTTCGCACCATGTGGTGCATTACGGCCAGATCCCTTTTGCCCGCTTTGTCGATATCTGCCATGCGGCCGGGGTTCCGGTGATTGTCGATGCGGCATCGGAATATGACCTTCAGGGCTTTGTCGCGGCGGGGGCCGATCTTGCCATCTATTCCGCCCACAAGTTCATGGGTGGCCCCACGGCGGGCATTATCGCGGGGCGGCGCGATCTGGTGCGCGCGGCCTATCTTCAGAACATCGGCATTGGGCGGGGGATGAAGATCGGCAAGGAAAGCATGGCCGGGGCCATCCGCGCGATGGAGATGTGGATGGTGCGCGACCATGCCGCCGCCCGCGCCACAGAGCGCGCCGCGCTGGAGATGTGGATGGCCCAGCTTGCAGGTATTCCCGGAATTATGCCGCGCATCATGCCAGACCCGACCGGCAACCCGCTTGACCGGCTTCAGGTGGATGTGGACCCGGCGGGTTCCGGATCAACCGCTGCCGCGATTGCCCGCCATCTGGCCGGGCTTGATCCGGCCATCATCGTGCGCAACCACGAGGTTGAGCTGGGGTATTTCCAGCTTGATCCCTGCAACCTTGCCCCCGGGCAGGCGGAAATCGTCGGCCGCACCCTGCGCGAGGTGCTGCTGTCGGCCCGCAACATCCCGCAATCGCCCGAAGATGCCGATGATGCGCGCAATGGCGGGGTTGAATCTTACCTGAACTGGCTGGCCTGAAACCGGGCTTGAAATCCGGACCTGGCTCCACAATAAGGGAGCCAAAGCCCCAGGAGGGGAGCATGGATGACACCCCCCGTTCCCGCACCAGCGGGATCGACCGCAGCCTCCAGATCCTTGACGCCCTCACGGAAGCCAACCGCGAGATGAGCGCCTATGAATTGTGCAAGGCCATCGGCGCCCCGCAATCCACCGTTTACCGGCTGGTCGACGAACTGGTCGATCGCGGGATGCTGACACGGCGGGGGGACGGGCAGATCTGGCTGGGCCCCCGGCTGATGCGCTATGGTCTGTGCTATCGCGCCTCGCTGGACCTGTTCGCCGAAGCCCGGCGTGAAATGCGCCGGCTGTGCGAGGAAACTGGCGAAACCGTGCAACTGTGTTCGCGCGACGAAGGGATGATGACGGTCATCGCCATGGTCGAAGGCGAAGGTCACTTCCGGGTCACGTCGGATGTCGGCACCCGGGTGCCGCTGAACTGGACTGCTTCGGGCCGGTTGCTGCTGGGGCATCTGGACGAAGCCGAACGGATCGCCGCCTTTGCTCATTCCGCCCGCCCGTCACCAACGGGAAAGGCCGAAACCGATCCGAAGGTTCTGGCACAGCAATCGGCCGATGATTTCAGGCGGCGGCTGGCGGTTCAGATGGGGCAGTCCGAATATGCCGTTGCCTGCATCGCAGCCCCGATCCGTAACGAAAAGGGCGCCTGCGCCGCGACCATCTCGATCGTGCTGGCGGATCGTCAGGCCGAAGCGCGGGCCGACGCGCTTGCCGATGCCGTCAGGATGGCTGCCCGACGGATCGAGATGTCGATCGGGTTCGAGGGCGAGAGCTGATCTGGCAGGCGCGGTGCCCATGGGGCGCAAGGCATCCGGCGCAGTCCGGCGTGTTACGCGTCATGCCGGAACGGCCCGTTGCAGCACCCAACCTGATGCCCCCCGCTTTGATGCCCCCCGCTTTGATGCCCCGGGGCGAAACGGCCAGGGGCATCAGGTGGGTCATCGGGTCCGGTTACATGCGATAGGTCGTGTGGCAATCCTTGCAGGCGCCGCCAATGGCGCCCATGCCGGCCTTCACGCCATCCAGCGTCGAGGCATCCAGCGCTGACGCCGCTGCATTCAGTGCCTCTGCCTTTTTCACGAAATCATCCCAGTTGGTCCAGATTTCCGGCTTCGCTTCCGCGACAGGATCGCTGGCCTGCGGTTCGAACTTTGCCGCGATGTCCGCCGAAGCGGCAATGAGCGCCTCTTTGGCGCCGGCTGCCTTTGCGGCGTCGAAATCAGCCTTGCCGCCGGCCATGTCGCCCAGTGCCTTGGTGTTCATGCCGATGACCCCCATCAGATCCATCCGCGCCTTCACGGTGGGGTCTTGCACCCCCTCCTTGGCAAAGGCGACACCCGCTACAAGCACAAGCCCTGCAATCAATCCCTTGGTGATGATCTTCATTCCTACCCCCTGCTGGTTAAATGGCAGGGGGCAGTATAGGCGCGGCAAGGTGTCGCGGAAGTGACGATATCACCCCCGGCCCCCTGATCACGCGAATGTCATGGTGGCGTGATCGGGGCTCGTTTCCAGCTGCGGGTCCGGGTAAAAGGAACACATAGTGAACATTGGGCCCGAGTCGCATGGCGATCAGACGTGTTCTTTCCCTGTGGTTCCCGCGCATGGCGGCCCAGCGTGTGCTGCGCCAGCGGCGTGATGCCTTGCCCGGACCCTTTGCCGTGGTGGGGCTGCGGGATCAGGCACAGGTGCTGGTATCGCTGAACCCGGCGGCGGAAGCGGCGGGCCTGCGGCAGGGCCAGCCGTTCCGCGATGCCATGACGCTTTGTGCGCATCTGGTGACGGTGCCCGAACATGCCCCCGCCGATCAGGCCTTTCTGGCGGCCTTGCGCCGATGGGCGGGAAAGTTCAGCCCCTGGGTGGCTGAAGAGCCGCCCGATGCGCTGGTGATCGATCTGACGGGCTGCGCGCATCTGTTTGGCGGAGAGGAGGGGGTTCTGGCGCAGGTGGCCGAAGATTGCGCCGATCTGGGGCTGACAGTGCGCGCCGCGATTGCCGATACGCGCGGCGCGGCCTGGGCTCTGGCGCGTTTTGCGGGGGCGGCCACCCGGCCGGATCGCACCGGAGATGCCATCCGGCAGGAAGCCCATGCCACCCGGTCCCGCGCGGCAGTCCGCCGGGCGCCGGGGGGCGCCATGGCTGGCCCCGGGGATCTGGCCCCCGGGGTGCCCGCGGGGGTGATTGCCGCGCCAGGGACCATGCGGCAGGCCCTTGGGCCTCTGCCGCTGGCGGCGTTGCGCCTGCCGGCGCATGCGGTGGAAAGCCTTGGCCATCTGGGCCTGCGCCGGGTGGAAGATATCATGGGCCTGCCGCGGGCGGCCCTTGCCCGGCGCTTCGGGGCGGAAACGCTGCGACGGCTGGATCAGGCCGTCGGGCTGGACCCAGAACCCGTCAGCCCGGCCCGTGCGCCGCTGCATTTTGCCGTGCGCATAAGCTTTCCGGAACCCATCGGGCTGGCGTCGGATGTGGCCGCGGGGATCGACCGCCTGCTGCCCGCCCTCTGCGCCCGGCTGAAGGCCCGGGGGCGCGGCCTGCGCCGCCTGCGGCTGGAAGCGCAGCGTGTGGATGGTACTGCCGATGTGGCCGAGATCGGGCTGGCCCGCGCCTCGGACGATGCGGCCCGCATCCGCCCGCTTCTGATGATGAAGCTGGACGGGATGGAGGCGGGGTTCGGCTTTGACAGATTGCGGCTGGAGGCGCTGGAGACGGAAGCGCTGCATGCCGTGCAGCACCGCGGCCATCTGGATGCGGCGGCCGAGGTGGCGCTGCGGGCTTCGTCCGATACGGCGCTGGAAGACCTGATTTCCAAGCTGGGCACCCGGTTGGGCCAAGAGGCGGTGGTGCGCCTGCACCCGGCCGACAGCCATATTCCGGAAAAGACCTTCTCGGTGCTGGCGGCGGCATGGTCGGAACCGGCGGCGGGTGACTGGCCCGAACCGCGCGGGCCCCGGCCCATCATCCTGTTCCGGCCTGAACCCGTGACGGCGCATGATGCCCGCACCCCGCCCCCCGAATTTCGCTGGCGGCGGCGTGAATTTGTCCTGCGGGTGGCCGTAGGACCGGAACGGCTGTTGCCGGAATGGTGGTGGGACGATCCGGCATGGCGCACCGGCCCGCGCGATTACTGGCGGGTGGAAACCGATACCGGCGACAGGCTGTGGCTGTTCTACGCCCATGGCGCCGAGGCATCGGGCGGTTGGTTCTGTCAGGGCGTTTTTGCCTGACCGTGCCGCCGGGTCAGACTACCAGGATCTGCCCCGGGTTGCCCCCCGGGTCTGTCACCTCGCCAATGCAGGCAGCGGTTTCGCCCATGGCGTCCAGCCTGGCCAGCACCCCCGGCAGGGCCGCGCGCGGAACCGCCGCCAGCAGGCCGCCGCAGGTCTGCGGATCAAACAGAAGGTCGGTCCGGGGGCCCGGTGGCGCATCCACCTGCCAGTCAAGGGCTGCGCGGTTGGCGGGCATCAGTGTTGAGGCAACACCCTGTGCCGCCAGATCCACCGCCCCCGGCAGGAAGGGAACCGCCCCCAGATCCAGCCGGGCCGACAGCGCGCCCTTGCCCAGCATTTCCCAAAGATGCCCGGCAAGGCCAAAGCCGGTGATATCGGTCATGGCCGAGGCATGGTCGCGAAAGACGCGCGCCGCCGTGTCGGCCGGCCGCTGCATGGCGGCAATCGTGGCGGCCCATGCCTCACCCAGCATCAGCCCCGGGTCTGTCAATCGCGACAGCGCCATTTCCGCCGCCAGCACCACCCCTGTGCCGATCGGGCTGGTCAGCACCAGCACATCGCCGGGCCGGGCCGCACCCTTGGCGATCGGTCGGGTCGACAGGCCAGTGACGGTAAACCCGATTGCCAGTTCGTCACCCACCGATGTATGCCCCCCCGCGATATCGGCACCGGCTGCGCGAAACACGGTGGCGGCGGCCTCCATCACCTCGGTCAGCATGCGGGTCTGAAGCGCCGAGGAAAGGCGCGGCAGGGTGATCTGCGCCAAGGCCACCTGCGGATCGGCCCCCATTGCCCAGATATCGCCAAGCGCATGCCGGGCGGCCAGCCGCGCCATCAGATGCGGATCGCTGACGAAGGCGCGCAGATGATCTGTGGTGATGACCTGCCGGGTGCCGCCGATGGCCAGCACGGCAGCATCATCGCCGGGGCCGGAAAGAAGATCGGCACGTTCTGGCGCCGGCAGGGCCGTCAGGGCCTTGGAAAGCGCGTCGCTGCCGACCTTGGCGCCGCATCCGCCACACATCGGCTTTTCCCCCATCGCTTCGCGCAGGCCGCGCGCCTGTTCGGCCGGCAGGGCCGGCATGGGCATGGCGGGGAAGGCCTCGAACTTCGCCATGAAGCTGCGGTCTATCCGGTCTTTCAGCCGCCACAGCCAGGCGCCGCCCAACCGAAGGCCGAACTTGTCGGCCACCGCCACCTTGCCCCCGGTCGAGATCAGTTTCAGATAGTCGCGCTGCGGGCTGAAGCGCCGCATCGGCCCGCCGGTCACGGCGGCGCGCAGGTTGTGAAACAGCACCGGCGCCTCGCGCACGGCAAAGACCCCAGCCTTGGGCCGGGGGGCAAAGCCCAGATGCGCGCAATCGCCCGCGGCAAAGACCGCCGGGTCAGAGCTTTGCAGCGTGGGACCAACGGTGACAAAGCCCTGATGCAGGTCCAGTCCCGTCTGGGCCAGCCAGCCTTGCGGGCGTGATCCCGCAACCGAAAGCGTGAAGTCAGAACCCAGCGTGCTGCCGTCCGTCAGCACCACATGATCGGCTCCGATGCTGCCGACCGTCACCCCGCAGCGCAGCGTGACATCGTGGTCTTTCAGCGCCGCCAGCAGCCGGTTGCGGGTGGCGTTCGCCAGCCCGGGCAGGGGCGCGGCCCCCTGCTCAAGCAGGGTGATCCGGGGCTGCCGGCCGACACTTTTCAGCCGATGGGCCGAGGCCAAGGCCAGTTCCACCCCGCCGACCCCAGCCCCGATGATCACCAGCCGGGGCTTTTCCGGGGCGGCAGCGACAAAGGCCTCCCACCTTTCGGCATAGGCGCCCAGTGGCTTCGCGCTGACCGCATGATCGGCAAATCCTTCAAGGCCCGGCAGATCGGATGCGATGCCGATATCGATCGATGCCACGTCATAGGCCAGCACCCGCCCCGAGCCGAGCCTTGCCTGCCGCGTCGCCGGGTCCAGCGCCACCACACGGTCCAGGATCGCGCGCGCACCTGCAAAGCGGGCCAGCCGGACAAGATCGATCATCATGTCACGTTTGGCGTAATGCCCGGCCACCGCCCCCGGCAGCATGCCGGTGTAGGGCGCGACCGGGCCGGGGTTCACCACCGTCAGTCGCGCACCCGCAAGCGGCTTCATCCCCCACATCCGCAGGACAAGGGCATGGGCATGGCCGCCGCCGATCAAGAGGATGTCCTGGGTCAGGGGCAGGGGGGGCGCGTGCATCGTTCCGGCCTTCATTGCTTCATCTGCCAGTCCTAGCTGCCCGGGCCGCCCGATGCGAGGGGCCTTTGCGTCACATCCGCGGTGACGATCCCGTGTCGATCCCGCTTCGGGCTGCTTGCGAAGGGGGGGATGCCCGCCTAGGTTCGCGCCATGGCGACGCGCAGCAGCATGAATGTGATTCAGACCCAAAGGCTGCGGCTTTCGGGATCGCTGCACACAGCGTTGCGGCTGCTGCGGGCAGACGCGGCTGGCCTGACCCGCTATCTGGAAGAACAGGCGGCCGAAAACCCCGCCCTGGTGCTGACCCCCGTGTCCCCCGGACCCGATGAATGGCTGCCGCGCTGGACCGGCATCCTGACCCGCGCGGGTGATGACATGGCGGCTGATCAGGCCGCGGCCCCGGGCCCCAGCCTGATGGCCCATGTGATCGACATGGTGCCCGCCAAGGTGCCGCCCGGGCCAATGCGCCGGATTGCCGTTGCCCTGGTCGAGGCGCTGGAACCTTCGGGTTGGCTGGGCCGCGACCTTGCCGATCTGGCCGGTGAACTGGGCGTGACCGAGGCCGAGGTGGCAGAGGTTCTGGCCCGTCTGCAAACGATCGAACCGGCTGGGCTGTTTGCCCGCGGGCTGGCCGATTGTCTGGCCCTTCAGGCGCACGAGGCGGGGGTGCTGGATGGCCCGATGCAGATCATCCTGAACAATCTTGGCCTTCTTGCCTCGGGCGATTGGGCGGGGCTGTGCCGGCTGACCGGGCTGGACGAACCCGCTATCCGGCGCCGGTTCGGGATCATCCGGGGCTTCAACCCCAAGCCGGGGGCCGCCTTCAGCGCGGTTCACAGCCCGATGCGGGAACCCGACCTGACGGTCAGAAAAACCGCCGATGGCTGGCAGGTCGGGCTGAACCGGTCGGCCTTGCCGGAAATCACCATCGTCCCGGGCATTGCGGGTGAGGCGCAGGCCAACAGCATCCGCCGCATGGTCGAAAGCCGCAACCAGACGCTGCTTGTGGTGGCGCGGCATGTGCTTTCGGTGCAGGCGGCTGCACTGGAAGCCGGGCCGATGGCGATGAAGCCGCTGACGATGCAGGCCGTGGCCGATGAGGTGCGGCTGCACAAATCCACCGTCAGCCGGGTCGTCGCGGGGACCTCCGTGGACACGCCGCACGGCACCTGGTGGCTGCGGGCCCTGTTTTCGCCTGACATGGGGGCCGATACGGGCGCCGGCGCCCTGCGGGCCCGCCTTGCCCGGCTGGTGGCCGATGAAGACCGCAGCCGCCCGCTGTCGGACGAGGCTTTGGCGGCCGCCCTGTCTGACGGGCGCGTGGCCGTGGCACGGCGGACGGTTGCCAAATACCGCACGGCCCTGCGCATTCCCCCCGCGCACCGGCGGCGCCTGCGCTGACCGCGTTTCCGAAATCTTTGCCATGATCGTGCCACGGTCGCGCGGCAGGTTGGGCACAGCCCTTGGAATCGCGTGATGAAGAAACTGCTCTGCCTGATATTCCTGCTGCTTGGCAGCTGCGGCGAGCCGATCCCCAGTGACGGCAGCGCCCGCATTCTGGTGCTGGGCGATTCGATGCTGGCCGCAAACCGGGCCGGCACTGCCTCGGTGGCCGATGAAATGGAAAAGGCGCTTGGGGCCGAGGTGGTCGACAGGTCTGTTGTGGGCGCGCGGTATTTTCACCTGCTGCCAATCTCGGGCAGTGCGGGCATGCGCATCACGGCCCAGTTTCAGCCCGGGCCCTGGGATATTGTGGTGATGAACGGCGGCGGCAATGACCTGCTGTTCGGCTGCGGCTGCATGGTCTGTTCCGGTGTGCTGAACCGACTGGTTTCGACCGACGGCCGCGCCGGTGCCATCCCGGCCTTCGTGGATCGTATCCGCAAGACCGGGGCGCGGGTCATCTATCTGGGATATCTGCGCAATCCCGGCACCATCACCCCGATCAAGCATTGTGGCCCCGCGGGCAACGAACTGGACCGCCGCCTTGCCCTGATGTCGCGCTTTGACGCGGGGGTCACTTTCCTTCCGATGGCCGATCTGGTGCCTTACGGGGATATGTCGTTCCACCAGCTTGACATGATCCATCCGTCCTTCAAGGGCAGTGCGGCCATTGCCGCGCGGGTCGTGGAAACGATCAACACCACGAAATAGCGCAAGCCTGCGTCCTGTCCGCGACTGGAAATGTCGCATCCGGGGGTGACCTTTCGCCGGTTCTGGCCTAGCTGACGGGCAAGACAGAAGGATCGGCGGGCCATGGGTTATTTTCTGGGCGTGGATACGGGTGGCACCTATACCGATGCCGTGATCGTGGACGAAGCCGCGACCAGGGTGATCGGCAAGGCCAAATCGCTGACGACTCGGGCCGATCTTGCGCTTGGTATCGGCGGCGCGGTGGATCAGGCCCTTGCAGCGGCCGGGGTGCGGGCCGATGAAATCAGCCTTGTCTCACTTTCCACCACGCTTGCCACGAACGCGCTGGTCGAAGGGCAGGGCGGGCGCGTGGCGCTTGTCTTCATCGGCTTCGATGCCGGGGACGAGGCCCGCGCCGGACTGGACGAGGCGCTGAAGGGCGACCCGCTGATCCGTCTTGCGGGGGGGCATGGCCATGCCGGGCAGGAACTGGCACCGCTGGATGAGGCCGCCCTGGAACAGGCGGTTGCGGGGCTTGCCGATCATGTCATGGGCTTTGCGGTGGCGGCGCGGTTTGCCACCCGAAACCCCGCGCACGAGATTGCGGCGCGCGATCTGATCCGCCGGGTGACGGGGCGGCCGGTGACCTGTTCGCACGAGCTTTCGGCAAATCTGAACGGGCCGAAGCGGGCGCTGACGGCGGTGCTGAATGCGCGGCTGATTGGCATGATCGACCGTCTGGTGGCCGCCTGCGAACGGCATCTGGCGGCTGTGGGGATTGATGCACCGCTGATGGTGGTGCGGGGCGACGGGGCGCTGATCTCGGCCACTATGGTGCGTGAACGGCCGATCGAAACCATCCTTTCCGGCCCCGCCGCCAGCATCGTGGGCGCCCGTTGGCTGACCGGGGCCGCGGATGCGCTGGTCAGCGATATCGGCGGCACCACCACGGACGTGGCCTTGCTGAAGGATGGCCTGCCCGAGATTGACCCAGAAGGCGCGCGCGTCGGCGGGTTCCGCACCATGGTCGAGGCGGTGGCGATGCGCACAACCGGCCTTGGCGGCGATTCCGAGGTGCATCTGATCACCGAAGGGCTTCTGGGGGGGCTGCGCCTTGGCCCGCGCCGGCTGATCCCCGTATCGCTTCTGGCGGTGGATCATGGCCAGATGGTGCATGCGGCGCTGGACCGGGCGCTGTCGTCCGATACCAGCGGTGAACATGATGGCCGCTTCGTGGTGCCCATGGGCGGGCTGGCAGGCGGGCTGACCGCGCGCGAGGCGACGGTTCTGGCCCGGATCGGGCAGCCCATGCCGCTGGCCCATGCGCTGACATCGCGGTTGGAGGTGGCGGCACTGGAACGTCTTGTTGCCCGCGGCCTTGTGATGATTTCCGGCGTCACCCCGTCAGATGCCTCACATGTGTTGGGCCGGCTGGAGGCCTGGGACGGCGCGGCCGCGGAAAAGGCGCTGCGCCTGCTGGGCCGGCGCCGCACCGGGGCGGGCGATCGTTTTGCCACAGATCCGGCAATTCTGGCGCAGATGATCGTCGACCAGCTGACCGCGCAAACCGCCGATTGCCTGCTGGAAGCGGCCTTCGGGGAAGATGCGGCCTTTGCCGGCCAGCAACCCGAAACGCTTGCCCGGCATCCGTTGGTATCGGCGGGGCTTGGCGGGCATCGCGGTGTGGTGCAGGTGTCGGTCCGCCTTGGCGTGCCGGTCATCGGGCTTGGCGCTTCGGCCCCGTCCTATTACGGCGCGGTCGGCGAAAGACTGGGCTGCCCGATGATCCTGCCCGAACATGCCGGGGTGGCCAATGCCATTGGCGCCGTGGTGGGGCAGGTCAGCCAGCGGGTAACGGGTATCGTCACCTCGCCCGCCGAAGGGCGTTTCGTGGCGCATCTACCGGCTGGGGTTGAGGTTTTTTCCAACCGGGATGATGCCTTGCAGGCGATGGAAGAAGCCTTGCGGGCCGATGCGCGCGCCCGCGCTTTGCGCGCAGGGGCGGTGGATCTGCATGTGACCGTTCTGCCCGAGGTGAAGGAAACCGAGATTGAGGGCCGCCGCATGTTCATCGAGGCGCGGCTGACCGTCACCGCATCGGGCAGGCCGCGCGTGGCCCATGAAAGGGCTACAGCGGAATGACGATTTGCCCTTGACGCCAATCGGTGCGCGCAATACGACGCCCGCCAGTGGCTAGGTAGCTCAGCTGGTTAGAGCGTGCGACTCATAATCGCAAGGTCGAGGGTTCGAGTCCCTCCCTCGCCACCATTTTTCTGTCCTTATTCATCCGGTGACATCCGAGATTCCCTTGTATATAAGGGTTTCGTGAAGTCTTGTGGTCCGATGTCGTCCAGCAACGTATACTGAAATACCCCCGGTTTGGGGGTACATCTGGGGGTATCGGTCGATTGCTGAAAAGGCGCTACCCCCATCATGCCCTTGACTGACGCCAAGATTCGAAACCTGAAGCCTCGGGACAAGCCGTATAAGGTATCTGACTTCGAAGGGCTGTTTATTCTGGTCAAGCCAACGGGTTCGCGCCTGTGGCACCAGAAGTACCGCATTGATGGAAAAGAGAAATTGCTTGCTATCGGGCCCTACCCTGAGGTTAGCCTCGCACAAGCCCGCCAAGCGCGCGATGCCGCACGTGCCTTGTTGGCAGCAGGAAAGGACCCGAGTCAAGCGAAGCAGGACCGAAAGCGGGAAGACAAAGAGCGGCGCGGTCTGACCTTCAAAAGCCAGGCAGCCGCGTACTTTGATAAGAGTAAGAAGGAAGGTCGCGCCGATACCACGCTTGCTAAGACGGAGTGGCTTTTGGACATGGCAATCGCCGATTTTGGCTCGAAGCCGATGTCAGAGATCACCTCGCCCATGATCCTGCGTTGTCTTCGAAAGCTTGAGGCCAAGGGTAACTATGAGACCGCCAAGCGCCTTCGGTCGAAGATCAGCGCCGTGTTTCGTTTCGCCGTTGCGAGTGGGACTGCGACGACCGACCCAACCTATGCCCTGAAGGATGCGTTGATCCGGCCAACAGCTAAGCCGCGGGCTGCAATAGTGGACCCGAAGGCGCTTGGGTCTTTGATGCGCGCAATCGACCAGTTCCACGGACAAGCCGTGACGAGGCTCCCACCACTTTTCCAG